>RFZO01000062.1 GCA_009920715.1 Actinomycetota bacterium
AGCCGGTGCCCGCCGGTGACCGTCTCCTCTCCTACACCGAACGGATAGAGCAGTGCGGCGACCGCATCGTCGACTGCGGAGGCGGCACCATCGCCGACGCGCGCGCCGACGGAACCGAGGAGAACGGCGTGCACGACGTGTCGGTGTTCGACTACGTGACACCCATCCACGTCGTCGCGTCCTACGAGGACGGCGCGTTCGTGCTGCGTCCCGTGGGCATCCCCGGCATCGAGGTGCGCCGCTGGCTGGACTCCGACGGGCACATGGTCTGGACCCGCCCCGACATGGGCGGCATCCGCGTGGTGCTGGAACGGGTCAGCGAGCCCCGCTGACCGAAGGCGTCACTCGCCGATCAGCTCCTTGCGCACCTCGCGCTTCAGGAACTTCCCGTTCGCGTTGCGCGGGATGGGCTCCGTGCGGAACCACACCTTCGACGGGATCTTGTGCTTCGCGAGCGACGAGGAGAGGAACGTCCGCAGGTCGTCCTCGGTGAGCGACGCACCCGGCTTCAGGACCAGAGCTGCGGCGACCTCCTCCCCCAGGCGCTCATCCGGCACGCCGAACACGATTGCCTCGGCCACCGCGTCGTGGTTGTAGATCGCGGCCTCGACCTCGCTGCAGTACACGTTCTCGCCGCCGCGGATGACCATGTCCTTCGCGCGGTCGACCAGGTACACGAAACCGTCGCTGTCGATTCGGGCGATGTCACCCGTGTTCAGCCAGCCGTCCTTGATGGAGTCGGCCGTGGCCTCGGCACGGTTGAGGTAGCCCTTGATGACCACGGCACCGCGCACGCAGAGGATGCCCACGGTGTCAGGACCGGGCGGCAGGTCGCGGCCCTCCTCGTCGACGAGCTTGCCCTCGAGCGTGGGCACCAGCGGGCCGCACGACTCAGGCTTGGCCAGGTAGAGACGGGCCGCGTTCGCGGTGATGATGCCGTGGGTCTCGGTCATGCCGTACCCGGTGGAAGGCTGGCCGCCCTTCAGCGCACCCGCGATCTTGTGGACGAGGTCGGGCTGCAGCGCCGCGCCGCCGCCGCCCATCCCCTGCAGCGAGGATGTGTCGCGCTTCGGCCAGTCGGGGTGCAGGAGCAGCTCGCGGCTCATGGTGGGCACGCCGGAGAAGTTGGTGACCTTCTCGCGCTCGATCAGCTCGAGCGCGCGGCCCGGGTCCCACTTGTAGGTGAAGACGACCTTTGCGCCGGTGAGCGTGGCGGGGTGGAGGATGCAGTTGCACGCGGTCACGTGGAAGAGCGGCGTCGGGGCGAAGAACACAGCCGGCCGCGGCTCGGCCGGGGCGGCCGGTGCCGGCACGTCACCCGCGGCGATCGCCTTCTGCTCCGCCATGGAGGACGCGGTGGTCATCGCGGCGAGGTTCAGGATGTTGGAGACGGTGCCGCGGTGGGTGAGCTGGGCGCCTTTCGGGAACCCGGTGGTGCCCGACGTGTAGAAAATGGTGGCATCGTCCTCGGGGTCGATGTCGACCGCGGGGAGTGAACCCGGGTCGGCCGCCGACATCACGTCGGACCACGTCGTGCCGTTCGCCTGCACCTTGCGGTCGGACCGCACGGCGATGACGTGCATCCCGGGCCGCTCGCCCAGCTGGGCCAGGCGCTCCAGACGCTCGTCGTCACCGATGAACACCACGGGGTCGCTGTCGTTCAGTGCGTACTCCATCTCGGGAGCCGTCCACCACGCGTTCATGCCGACGGCGGCCACTCCGATGGACACGCAGGCCCAGTAGCCCACCACCCATTCGGGGTAGTTGCGCATGGCGAGGGCAACACGGGTCCCGCGCACCGCACCGCGGTCCACGAGGTAGGCGGCGAGCTTGCGCACCTGGGCGTGGATCTCCGAGTAGGTGTACCTCTCGTCCTCGTAGACGACGTAGTCCTTGTCGCCGTGCACCGCCGTGCCCTCCCAGATCAGCCTCACGTTCGGCGGTGCGGCCTTGTAGACGAGGATGTCAGACCCCATCACGGTCTGGCGGACGACCTCGAAGGGTGACCCCGGGGCGGTCAGTTCGGCGCGGGCGGACTTGTAATGCTCAATCACGCCCCGCATCATTGCCGAAACAGCGCCCGTGGCGCCACACGGCACTAGCGTTGGCACCCGTGGGTTCAGACAACACAGTCAGTCCGGAGGCGGTGGCACGGGCGAAGGCGGTGCAGCAGACTGCGGACACAGCCAGTGACGGGGGCGAGAAGCACCATCATCACCATGCGTCCGAGATTGGGACGGCCGCACTGACTCTGGGGGCTCTGGGGGTCGTGTACGGGGACATCGGCACGAGCCCGCTGTACGCCATGAAGGAGGCTTTCACCGAGAAGTCGCACGTGATGACCGTCGACACCATCAACGTGTACGGCATCTGTTCTCTCGCATTCTGGGCGCTCGTCATCATCATCTCGGTCAAGTACCTCTTCTTCGTGATGAGGGCCGACAACAACGGTGAGGGCGGAATCCTCGCTCTCACCGCACTGGTGCTGCCCCGCGAGCACCGACGGGTCGCCAAGGCAGGGTTGCTGGTGGCGCTGGGCGTGTTCGGCACCGCCCTCCTCTACGGCGACGGCGTCATCACACCTGCGATCTCCGTGCTCTCGGCGGTGGAGGGTCTCGAGAATGTCTCCTCGTCGTTCGAGTCATGGGTCGTACCCATCGCCATCGCGATCATCGGCGGGCTGTTCATGGTCCAGCGGCGCGGCACGGGCGCCGTGGGCAAGGTGTTCGGGCCGATAATGCTGGTGTGGTTCGCCACGATCGCGCTGCTCGGGCTGTCCCACATCACGAGCCACCCGGAGATCATCCAGACGGTGAACCCGTACCATGCGGTGCGGTACTTCACCCACGAACCGCTGAAAGCGTTCCTCTCCCTCGGCTCGATCTTCCTGGTGGTCACCGGTGGCGAGGCCCTGTACGCCGACATGGGGCACTTCGGCCGCAAACCCATCGCCATCGGCTGGTACGCCATGGTGCTGCCGTCGTTGCTCCTCAACTACTGGGGCCAGGGGGCGTTCCTGCTGGACCACCCGGACGAGGTCGAGAGCATCTTCTTCAACATGGTCCCGGACGCGCTGCTGCTGCCGGTCGTGATTCTCGCCACGTTCGCCACGATCATCGCCTCCCAGGCGCTCATCTCGGGCGTGTTCTCTCTCACCGCGCAGGCCGTGCAGCTGGACTACCTGCCGCGAATCGCCATCCGCCACACGTCGTCCAAGCATTCCGGCCAGATCTACGTTCCGCTCGTCAACTGGCTGCTGATGGCCGCGTGCATCGGTCTCGTCATCGGCTTCCAGACATCAAGCAACCTGGCGGCCGCGTACGGCATCGCGGTGACCATGACCATGGCCATCACCACACTCATCTTCTACAGGGTGCTCACCGACCGGTGGGGATGGAAGTCGTGGCGGGCAATGGCTCTGTGCGCCCCGCTGCTCGTCATTGAGTCCGGGTTTCTCGGGGCGAACATCGTGAAGATTCCCCACGGCGGGTGGTTCGCACTTGCCGTCGGCACCATTCTCATGGTGCAGATGCAGACGTGGCGGCGCGGCCGGGCACTCGTGGCCGACCGCATCCACCGGGGTGAGAGGGACCTCGAGGAGTTCCTCGACGACACGGAGGACATCTCGCGGGTCGGCGGAACCGCGGTGTTCATGTTCAAGGACCTCGGCAAGACTCCGCCTGCCCTCGTCAACAACCTCCGGCACAACAAGGTGCTCCACCGCACCACACTCATCGTCTCGGTGGAAACGGCGGACAGGCCGAGAGTGCCATTCCAGGAGCGTTACGAAGTCAAGAAGATCGCTCCGGGCGTGTTCCAGGTGCAGCTCGAGTTCGGGTTCATGGAGGAGCCGAACGTGCCCACCACCCTCGCGGCCATCGACCACCCCGGCCTTCACTACGACGAAAATGACGTCACGTACTTCATCGGGCACGAATCGATCGTTGCCGGCAAGGTCCCGGGTATGCACCCGCTCGCGGAACAGTTGTTCGTGCTGCTGAACCGTGGGGCGGACTCGGCCGTGAGGTTCTTCAACCTCCCGACTGACCGCGTGTTCGAGGTGGGCTCGCGCGTCGAGATCTGACGCCGGCTCAGCCCACCACGTAGCTGGTCATCGACAGCGAGCCGAGGACGCAGCCCCCCACCAGCACCTCGGCCGGAGAACCCGACTGCGCGGCGATCCCGGCGAGGTAGAACAGCGGGTCGAAGTGCTCGGGTGTCGGCACGGACAACCCGTGTGCCGGGTGGCCCGCGACATCAACGAGCGAGGCAGGGTCCGACGTCATCATCCCGCGCACGTGGGCGTCGAACGCGACCGCCCAGTCGCGTCCGGACTCCCCCGCCGACCATTCGATCAAGGAGAGGTTGTGCACCACGTTCCCGCTGCACACCACCAGTATCCCCTCGTCACGCAGCGCGTCGAGCCTGCGTCCCAGTTCCATGTGCTCCCCCGGGGACTTCGTGGCGTCGAGCGAGAGTTGCACCACGGGCACGGATGCGTCGGGCCACATGTGGGCGAGCACGGACCACGTGCCGTGGTCGAGCCCCCAGCTGTCCATGTCGCGCCCGACCCACGCCGGTGCGAGCGCGTCGACCACCATGGTCGCCACCTCGGGACTCCCCGGCGCCGGGTACCCGAACCGCGACAGCTCCTCGGGGAAACCGAAGAAGTCGTGGATTGTCCGTGGCGCGTCCATCGCGGTGACCGCCGTGGCGTTGATCCACCAGTGCGCCGACACAGCCACGATCGCACGGGGCGCGGGTACCGAACGGGCAAATGAGTGCCACGCCTCGGTGAACCTGTTGTTCTCGAGCGCGTTCATCGGGCTGCCGTGGCCGATGAACACCGCGGGCATCCGTGTCATGCGGACATGATACTTGCGTCCGCAATCAAATCATCGCGTCACTTGAGCGTGGCGAGCTGCGTGCCCTTCGAGCTGCGGATGATGAAGATGTAGCCCTTCTTGTAGGTGGTCAGAACCTTGTTCAGGCCCTTCTTCCCGCTGACCGTCTTCACCAGTGAGGCAGTGCCGTTCGTGGTGGTCTTGCGGTACACCTTGAACGTCGCCGAAGCAGCGAGCGTCACCGAGATCGTCGCCTTCGTGCCGGACTTGGCGAGGGCGTAGCTGTTCTTTCCCGTGGTCGTGGAGGTGCCGGTCTGGGTGGTGGCGGTGTTCGATGCGACATAGGCCGAGAGCGCGCTCTTGATCGTGTACTCGGGATTGGAGAAGGTCATCTCCGCAACCGTCACGAGCAGGCCTTCGGCTGGACTCGTCACCGCGTCAACGGCAAATGTTGGCGTCGACTCTGACTCCCCTGAAGCATTCCTCTTCACGGAGAGTTTCGCTGCGATGTCAGCGAGGGTTGTGGTGGACTTCCCGTCGCCGAAACATTTCTTGGCAATGGCCGACGTAATGAATGCCTTCATGGAACCCTTGTTCAGCGTCACGCCGTCCGCCTTGAAATGTGGAGTACCCTGCATGGTGATCCGGAGTTCATAGGAACCGGAACTTCCCGAGCCGCCCGAACTCCCACCCGGTATGTTCGCGCCACCGTCGCCGGAACTTCCGCCGCTGCTACCGCCGGAACTCTGGAAGAGAGCACTCATCTGCGAATCCGTAATCGTCGTCCCGTCGGTTGCCTTCCATGTGCCATCAGCCTGCTTGGTCCACGTCTTGCCCCCGACCGTTACGGTCTCGCCCGCCTGCACGAGCGCCTGACCGGACACGCCGGACGAGCCGCACGACATCGCAATCTGGAAGCCGTTCACGTTCGCCCCGACCCAAAGGCCGACCATGTTCTGTTCCATGGTGGTCAGGGCCGAGGTCGAATAGGAGATGTGCTGAATGACGGTCGCATTGAAGTCCTCGTCAGACTTCTGGATGTTGCACGTGTACCAGTTAGACGTCGTGACCGATGCGCATTCTGGATGCCGAGACTTGAAATTGTCGAACGAATCAAAGTTGATTTTTGAGAGCGCAGCGGGCTTTGTGACGATGACAGCCGAGCCGGAGGAGGCCGAGAAACTGGTCATATTGGAGTATCCGCTGGCGTAGACGAAGGTGTCACCCGATTTGGGCGGCACCGTTACGCGAAACGTGAGATTTGTCGCCGCAGCGCCAAGCTCCTTCGTTCCGTCCGACTTAAGTATCTGGAACCAATACCGCTGTGTCGTCGTCTCACGGCACACAGACACCCCGTATCCGGAGCCGTTCGCGGAACTAAAGCTAGTGCCGTCCGAAGAGACCTCGAGGGTGGGTTTCGTCCAGTTCCAGGACGAGGTGTTCGCGTCGACGCCAGCGCACGAACCAGACATCGTGGCGATGACGCCGTCGCCGGCCGCACCGGCGGGCAGTGCGGGCGACGCGAACACAACAATCGTCCCAGCGAGGATTGCAACCGTGGCGACGCGAGTCTTGCGGAACATGGCCCTCCTTTGCTCCCTCCGCACACTATCCTCGCGCAGGCACAGGCGGAAGGGTGCACGGGATTACGGTGAACCCATGGAAATGGGGCCAGGCGTCGTTGATTCGCACGTGCACCTGCTGCCGGGCCGCATCGGCGAGAAGGTGCGGGCCATTTTCGAGGCGGGCGAGCGCAGCGGCAGGTTCACACTCGCCTACCCGGCCGGACACGCCGAGACTGTCGCCATCCTCCGGTCCGAGGGCGTCACGGGGATCTGGTCGTTCCCGTACGCGCACCGACCGGAGGTCTCCGAGGGACTGAACGAGGCATCAGCCGCGATCGCCCGTGAATTCACAGGGGACGGCTTCGACGTCACCGGCGGTGGCACCGTGCATCCGTCCGAGGATGACCCCGCCGGCATCGTGGAACGTGCTCTCGCCGTGCACGGACTGAAAGTCCTCAAGCTGCACTGCTCGGTGGGCGGCTTCCGGGTGGACGACCCCGGGCTCACGCCTGCGCTCTCCGTCGCCGAGGAGGCACGCATGCCGGTGATCGTGCATCTGGGGCATTCGTCGGACGGACTCACCGAGGAGCACGAGCTCGACGCCGTGTCCACGGTGTGTTCGCGCCACCCCGGTCTCCCCTTCGTGCTCGCCCACTGCGGCCATCACAGTGCCCCGGCCGCGGCCCGCCTGTTCGGGATGCACGGGAACTTCCACGCCGACCTCACGCCCGTGGTCACCGCTCCCCCGAACGTGGGGCGCGACATGCTCGTCGCGCACGCCGATCGCATCCTCTTCGGCAGCGATGCACCGAACACTGCGATCCGCGTGGCTGACCACCTCGCGTGGCTGGACGCGTTCGGTCTTCCCGACCACGCCCGCGCGGCGATCACTGGCGGAAACGCGCGTCGTCTCGTGGCGGCTGTCGGCTGAGCCGCTACAGGCGGTCGGCCGGGTAGTCCCCGTACGAGGCCTTGAACACTCCCTGGTTGAGCAGCACGGACGCGACGAGCCGCCCGTCGGCGGGGTCGGTGAGGGTCGTGCGCGTGAAGTAGAACTCCACGCGGCGGGTCTGACCCAGTGCGACGACCTCCCGGCGCAGCTCGTACTCCTGGTCCACGAACACCGGACCCGAATGCATCTTGATCTCGAGGTCCATGAACAGCCCGACTGCCGGGCCGCGCACGGACCCCGCGGCCGGGCAGTTCGCGGCGAGCACGCTCACCATCTCGTAGGGGACGACAGCACGACCCCACGGGGAGGAGCCCGCCGTCGCCGGCGAGTACCACGGCGAGTCCTCGGTGATGCAGGCGAGCTTCTCCGCGAGCGAGAAGGGGTACAGGTTGCCGTTGCGCGAGGAGAACGTCATGGTCCCGCGCGCGACCGGAGATGACTCGCCCGGCGAGAGCCGGTCGATGATGAACAGGTCCCCCGCAGGCTTTAGCGCGGCGAGACGGGTGCCGAGTTCGGTCGTGTCCGCGTCACCGAGGCTCATGGTTCCCGACAGCACGGGAGTCCCGTCGGCCTTCGCCGCCGAGATGCGCGCGAGTGTCGGGCTCTCCGTGCGCGCCGTGGCCTGCACCTGCTCGCCCTCAACCACCATGTTCTCGAAGTGGGCGCTGATGCAGCCCCGCTCGAACCATGACGGCCCCCAGAGGGTCACGCCTATGGGGTCGAACTGACTGAAGTGGGTGGGACCCTCGATGGGTGCCCCGGCGAGACCGAGTTTCTCCGCAGTCGCGTCGTCGTGGACGCTCGCGTGCCCGTCGTACTCCTGGTCCGCCAGCATCTGGCGCGGGGACCGGAGCGGGCCGGAGATGACGAGTTCGGTGGAGAACGCGGTCATGGTCACTCCTTCACCCGCTCGGCACGCAGAGCCGAGCGGCGCACCTTGCCGTCGTCACCGCGCAGCGCGAAGTCGACGTACTCGAACGTGCGCGGGATCTTGTAGGTCACGAGACGCTCGGCCAGGAACGTGCGGAGCTCGTCCTCGCTAACTGCCGAACGGGTTGCCTCGATGATTGCGTGGATGACGGCACCCTTGTCCTCGTCGGGCAGCCCGATGACCGCGCAGCTCTGCACCGCGGGATGCTCCTGGATGGCTGCCTCCACCTCGGCGGGATAGATGTTCGCGCCACCGGAGAGGATCATGTCGCTCGCCCGGTCGCCGAGATACAGGTAGCCGTCGGCGTCCAGCCGGCCCATGTCGCCGAGCGACTCCCATCCGCCCTCGCGCGTGCGCGCGGTAGCCCCGACGTACCTGTACGTGGGGGTGCCGCGCAGCGACCGCATCCAGACCTCTCCCATCTCCCCGACCGGCACCTCGTTGCCGTCCTCGTCGGTGATGAGGATGGAGCCTGGCTGCACGCGCCCGACCGACCCGCGGTGGGCCAGCCACTCCGCACCGGTGATCACGGTTGCGGTCTGCGCCTCGGTGCCGGCGTACAGCTCCATGATGCGCTCCGCCCCGAGCCAGTCGATCCAGCACTGCTTCAACCACTCAGGGCACGGCTCGGCGAGGTGCCACACGATGCGCAGCGACGACAGGTCGTAGCGCCCGCGGACGTCCTCCGGGAGGCGCCAGATGCGCTTCATCATCGTTGGCACCATGTAGAGCACGCTGCCCCTGTGCCGTTCGATCTCCGAGAGCGTTCCCTCCGCGTCGAAGCGCGGCATCAGCGCCACGCTCAGTCCGTTCAGGAGTGCCTGCCAGCTCCACACGGCGGGCCCGTTGTGGTACAGCGGCCCCGGCATGACGAGACAACCGCCGGGGTCCATCATCAGCGGCGGCGGCGCGGTCTCGTCCATCGCGGCCGGGTCGCCCGAGACGATCAGTTTCGGTCGACCGGTGCTTCCGCCCGATGTCGGCGCCTTCCACGCAGGAGAGATGACATCGGGAAGGCCGGATGCGTCCGCGCGTGGGGCGCGGAACCCGACAGGTATCGCATGCCGTCCCGTCACCGTGCCCTCGGGGGCCCCGATCACGACGGGCGGGTCGGCGAGTTCGATCAACGCCTCCAGTTCGCGCTGCGGCAGGCGCGAGGAGACCGGCTGCGGGGTGGCCCCGAGCAGCCAGATCGCAACGTAGGAGACGAACCAGTCGATGCTGTTCGGCAGGGCCACGGTGACGAGGTCACCCGTGGTGACGCCGAGCGAACGGAGGTGGACAGCCAGGTCGCCGCCGCGCTCCAGCAGTTGCGCCCTCGTGATCGACTCGTCCTGGCATGTGATCGCGACGGAGTCGGGCTTTTCCGCGGCGAGCCTGCGGAGTTGGTTGACGAACGAGATCATTGGGCCCCCTCCCCCACATGATGACCCATCGGTCAGGTCACGAACGAGACGACGCTGTAGGTGACCACCGCGAGCACCGTCCCCGCCGCCACGAGCGAGGTGGTGAGCTCCTCGTCGAAGCCCGCGGAAATCCCGATGAGACCGGCCGTGACCATCGGCGGCATCGACGCCTCGACGATGCTGGACGACCACTCGACGGCCCCCGGGTCACCGAGAACCACGGCCGCGACGGCCACGAGGCCCGGCATGATGACCATCTTCACCGCGAGACCGAACGCCACCGCGCCCGGCCTCGCGGGTCGCAGCCGCGGGACGAACCGCAGCCCGAGCGAGACCATCGCCACCGGGGCAACGGTGCGCCCGAGCCATCCGAGGACGTCAGCCATCGGTCCGGGCATGTCGAAGCGCATGAACACCGTGCTCGCGAGAAGGGCGAGGAACGGCGGGAACGTGCCCAGCCTGCGCAGCATCGCGCGCGCCGAGCCGCCGGCCGACCCGAAACGGCCGGTGACCCAGGTGCCGTAGGTGGCGAGTGCGAGGAAGGTGCCGAGCTGGTCGAAGGCGAGTGCGGACGGCACGTGGTCGGCGCCGAGCACTGCGTCCACCACGGGGAGCCCGAGGAAGCTCGTGTTGCCGAGCGGCACGACCATGAGCAGGGCACCCGTCACCGCGGGCGGCCATTCCGCCCGGCGCGACGCGAGGACGACAGCGGCCACGCCGACGAGGATCGTCGACCACGCCGCGAGAACTGGAACCAACGCACCGTCACGGAGTGCGGCGCCGTCGCCGGCGAGCTCCGGCAGGCGGACGAGGATGAGTGCCGGGAGGGCCACAGTGACCACCCACCTGCCCGCCGGCCCCGCGAGGGCACGGGCGCGCGGCACCAGCATCCCGACCACGGTCCCGACGACGAAACAACTGGCGACCGCGAGCACGGACGAAGTCTTGCCTCTCCGCCGGGTCGTGCGACTCATATTCACGGGCGGGCCGACTGGTAGACACTCACCATGGCGACACTCGACGTGAAATCTCCCCTGATCGGCACCGTCTTCCGCATCACCGTCGCCGCGGGCGACCAGGTGCGCGGGGGCCAGGAGATCCTCATCGTGGAGTCGATGAAGATGGAGCACCCCGTCGAGGCCCCGGCCGACGGGACGGTGGAGAGCATCCTCGTCGCCGAGGGCGACACGATCGCGGCCGGTCAGGTGCTCGTGCGCATCACCCCCGGCACGGTCTCCGCGAACTCGGCGGGGAGCCAGACCGGTGCGACGGGTCCGTCGGACGCGGAGCGTGCCGACCTTGCCCGCTACCGCGAGCGCAGGTTCCTGACCACCGACGAGGCACGGCCCGACGCCGTCGCCCGGCGCGCCGCGAAGGGACACCGCACCGCGCGGGCGAACATCGCCGACCTCGTCGACGACGGGTCGTTCGTCGAGTACGGGTCGTTCGCGATCGCCGCACAGCGCCGGCGCCGCGAGCTCGACGACCTGATCCGCAACACGCCTGCCGACGGGCTGGTCGGCGGTCTCGCCACCGTGAACGCATCGGTCTTCCCCGGCGATGCGTCGCGCGTCGCCGTCGCCAGCTACGACTACACGGTCCTCGCCGGCACGCAGGGCCAGAAGAACCACACCAAGAAGGACCGGCTGTTCGACGTGGCAATGCAGCTGCGGCTCCCCTTCGTGCTCTTCGCAGAGGGCGGGGGCGGAAGGCCGGGTGACACCGACGCATCCGGTGTGGCGGGCCTCGACTGCCACGCCTTCGCCTACTTCGCCCGCCTCTCGGGCCTGGTGCCGCTGGTCGGCATCACCAACGGGTACTGCTTCGCGGGCAACGCCGCGCTGCTCGGGTGCTGCGACGTCATCATCGCCACCGAGGACAGCTACACCGGCATGGCCGGCCCGGCGATGATCGAGGGAGGCGGTCTCGGAAGGGTCGCCCC
>RFZO01000063.1 GCA_009920715.1 Actinomycetota bacterium
CGAGTGGCTGCCGAAGCTGGCAACCGCCGAGGTGCTGTCGGCAGTGGCCGTGACCGAGCCCGACTACGGCAGCGACGTCGCGGGTCTGAAGACCACCGCTGTCGAGGCACCCGGGCCGAACGGCGAGCCGGGATGGCTCATCAACGGCGTGAAGACGTGGTGCACGTTCGGTGCCCGCGCGAACGTGCTGATGCTGCTCGCCCGCACCGACCCCGACCGCTCGAAGACGCACCGCGGGCTCAGCCTGTTCATCGTGCCGAAGCCTGTGGGCGACGCGCACGGCTTCATGTTCACCCAGGACGGCGGCGGGAAGATGGAGGGCCGGCCCATCGACACCATCGGGTACCGCGGCATGCACAGCTACGAGATCGCGATCGAGAACTGGTGGGTGCCCGAGACCAACCTGATCGGGGGCCGCGAGGGCCTCGGCCGGGGCTTCTACCTGCAGATGGAGGGCTTCGAGAACGGACGTCTGCAGACCGCGGCGCGTGCCGTCGGGCTCATGCAGGCCGCGTACGAGGCGGCTCTCGACTACGCGCAGAACCGCAACGTGTTCGGCCAGAACATCGTGGAGTACGAGCTCACCAAGGTGAAGCTCGCCCGCATGGCAGTCATCATCCAGTCGTCGCGCCAGTTCGCCTACGCCGTCGCCCGCCTGATGGGCAAGGGCGAGGGCGCCATGGAGGCGAGCATGGTGAAGGCCTACGTGTGCAAGGCGGCCGAGTGGGTCACGCGCGAGGCGCTGCAGATCCACGGCGGCTACGGCTACGCCGAGGAGTACTCGGTGAGCCGCCTCTACGTGGACGCGCGCGTGCTGTCGATCTTCGAGGGCGCCGACGAGACGCTCTGCCTGAAGGTGATCGCCCGGCGCATGTGCGACGGCGTCGGCAAGTAGGCCGCACCGGCGCCGGCAGGCGCGTCAATCACCGAACAGCGCGACGATCTCCGCGAGGGACCCGATGCGCATGCCCTCGAACAGGTGTGCCGCGTCGTCGAACGGGTCGAACAGCACGGGCACGAGGCCTGCCGCGGTGGCACCTCCCACGTCCATTGTGACGCTGTCGCCCACGTAGGCGATCCGTGAGCGCTCGATCCTGTCGAGGTGCGGCAGCGCAAATTCGAAAATCGCCGGGTCCGGCTTGGCCACCCCCACGAGGTGGCTGTCGACGACACACAGCACCGAGGGGTGCGGCCCGTCACCCACCTGGCAGATGCCGGCCCGGCGCAGCACCGACTCGACCTGGCCGCTCGCGTTGCTGACGATGCCGACGGGAACACCCAGCATGTTCAGCCGGACCAGTGCATCGCGCGAGCCGGGAACCGCGGCGCGCCAGATGTGGGCATGTCGCGTGCGGCCCAGGACGTGCGCCGCCTCGTCGGTGTCGGCGGTGCCGACACCGACCCTGGACACGAACTCGCGGTCGAACCCGGACCAGTCGCTCTCGGGTGCGCCGTCGGCACTCTTCACTGCCATCGCGGCGAAGTGCGCACGGAAGTAGGCGGCGTGGTCTGTGGTCGCGCCGTAGAAGGACAGGGCGGGGGCGAGCACCGCCGGATCGGGGTACATCAGCACGCCGCCCACATCGAGCAGCACCGCATCGAACACCGTGGCGCCCATCAGTCGACCGAACCCTGCGGCACCACCCATTCGGTGGGTTGTCCCGTGACGGCGGAGATGTGGTCGAAATCGGAGTCGTAGTGGAGAACGGTCGCACCTGTCCCCTCGGCGACCGCGGCAACGAGAAGGTCAGGGATCTTTCGTCCGCGCTGGCTGCGTACGGCGAGCAGGGACTGCACCTGCAGCGCGCGGTCGAGATGTGACTGCTCTATTTCGATCAGCGGGAACGACGAGAGCACACCGGTGAGTTCCGCCCACTCGGCAGAGTTGCGCGCGGAGAACCCCACCTCGAGGTCCACGATGGAGGTCCGGCTGATCTCGCCCGCAAGTGCGAGCGACCGGAGGACCGTGCGGACCCTCTCGGAACCCGCCCGCTTCACCACACTCGTGTCGAGCAGGTATCTCATCGCCAGGCGTCGTCGCGTTCGAGAAGGGGCATCGACGCGAGAACACGCAGCGCGTTGTCGACACGCTCCACCCTTGCGTCGGCGACCAGCCCGAGGGCGCGGTTGACCGTGTCCTTGATGGTGGTGCACCCGAGCTCGGACTTCGCCCGCTCGAGCAGTTCGTCATCTATGTCGACAAGTCTCTTCGTCACGGCCTCAGTATATCCAGTGTGTGAATTTGTATATACGGCAGGAGTCACTTTCCCGGCAACCCGGGTCCGGACATACGCTCGGTCGGTGCGTTCAGCCAAGGACTTCTTCAAACCACTCGCCGCCGGTGCCCCGGAGCCCGTCCGCGAGATCCCCTTCCGGCCGAGCCGGGTGATCCACTTCTTCCCGCCCCACAACGAGAAGATGGTGTCCAAGCTGCCCGAGACGATCCCCACCGTGGACATCATCCTCGGCAACCTCGAGGACGCCATCCCCATGGCGGACAAGGAGGCCGCCCGCGCCGGTCTGGTGAAGGTGGCGAACGAACTCGACTTCGGCACCACCCAGTTGTGGACACGGGTCAACAGCCTCGATTCCCCCTGGTTCCTCGACGACATGATCGAGATCGTCACGAAGGCCGGCGACAAGTTCGACGTCATAATGATCCCGAAGGTCGAGGGACCCGAGGACATCCATTACGTCGACCGACTGCTCGCCCAGCTCGAGGCACGCGCAGGACTGAAGAAGCCAATCCTGCTGCACGCCATCCTCGAGACCGCCCGCGGGGTGGCGAACGTGGAGGAGATCTGCGGTGCGTCGCCGCGGATGCAGGGAATATCACTCGGGCCCGCCGACCTCGCCGCGAACCGCCGCATGAAGACCACACGCGTCGGCGGGGGTCACCCCGACTACGTCGTGCGCCAGGACCCGGCAGGCGACGACTACCAGGGTGCGCGCGCCACGTACCAGCAGGACCTCTGGCACTACACGATGGCCCGCATGGTCGACGCCTGCGTCATGCACGGCGTTCTCCCCTTCTACGGCCCGTTCGGCGACATCAAGGACACGGTCGCATGCGAGGACCAGTTCCGCAACGCCTACCTGCTCGGTTGCGTGGGAGCGTGGAGCCTGCACCCCGTGCAGATCGAGATCGCCAAGCGCGTCTTCAGCCCCCGTCCGCAGGACGTTGCCCAGGCCCAGCGCGTGATCGACGCGATGGGTGACGGCACCGGCGCCATCATGCTCGACGGCAAGATGGAGGACGACGCAAGCGTGAAGCAGTGCAAGGTCGTCGTGGAGCTCGCCCGCCAGCTCGCCGCACGGGACCCGGAGCTCAAGGCCGCGTACGGCTTCTGACCACTCAACAACCCCGAACGACCCACCATCCCGACGAGCCACCGAAGAGGCAATGCAATGAGCGCACTCCGTCCCCGCCGATCCGTCCTCTACATGCCGGCCGCCAACGAGCGCGCGCTCGAGAAGGCGAAGGGCATCCCCGCAGATGCCATCATCTTCGACCTCGAGGACGCCGTGTCACCCGACGCAAAGGACACCGCCCGCGCGCAGGCCGTCGCCGCCGCGAACAGCGGGGAGTACGGGAGACGGGAGCTCACCATCCGCTGCAACGCCCTCGACACCCCGTGGGGCAGGGACGACGTCGCGGCGGCGGCGAAGGCATTCGTGTCCGCAGTCGTCATCCCGAAGGTGTCGAGCACCGCGGAGCTCGATGCGGTCTCGGCGGCACTCGATGCGGCGGGCGCCCCGGCCGAGATGACCATCTGGGCGATGATCGAGACCCCGACCGCGATCCTCGACGCCCGCGCCATCTGCTCCCACCCGAGGGTATCGGTCCTCGTGATGGGCACGAACGACCTGGCGAAGGAACTGCGCGCCGCGCAGGTGCCGGGACGCGCGCCGCTGGTGCCCCATCTAGCAGCTGCACTGCTGGCCGCCCGCGAGGCCGGCAAGCCGGTGCTCGACGGCGTCTACAACGACATCAAGAACGCCGAGGGGTTCGCGGCCGAGTGCCGCCAGGGTGCCGACATGGGGTTCGACGGCAAGACCCTGATCCATCCCGACCAGGTGGCCATCGCGAACGACACGTGGGCCCCGGGCGAGGCGGAAGTGGAGCACGCACGACGCGTGATCGCCGCATTCGACGAGGCACTCGCCGCCGGCAAGGGCGTGGTGCAGCTGGACGGCAAGATGATCGAGAACCTGCACGTGGCGAACGCCCAGCGTGCCATCGCGATCGCCGAGGCGATCGCCGCCCTCAACGCCTGAGGTTGCTCAGAGGTTCGCGCGGAACAGCGCGAGCGTGCGCTCCCATGCGGTCTTTGACACCGCGGCGTCGTACACATCGGGCCGAGTGTCGTTGAAGAATGCATGGTGCGTGCCGGGGTACACGTGGAACGTGGCCGTCTTGCCCTTGCCGCGCAGGTCGGCCTCCAGTTGCCGGGCGGCCTCGGGGGACGCGGTCCCCCTGTCGTTCTCGGCGTAGTGACCCTCGACCACCGCGGCGATCGCATCCCAGTCCACCGGCGTGTCGGGGCGCATGCCGCCGTAGAACGGTGCGCACGCGGCGACCGCGTCGGGACGCTGGCACGCGACCATCAAGGAGAGCCCGCCGCCCATGCAGAACCCGGTCACCCCCACCTTGTCGCGTCCTGTCCGCTCGCGCAGGTAATCGACGGCGCCGCTCAGGTCCTTGCCCGCGGTCGCGAGGTTCATGCTCATGAGCAGCTTTCCCGCCTGGTCGGGCTCGGTGGTCTGAACCCCGTGGTACATGTCCGGCGCCAGCGCCGTGAAACCCTCCGCAGCAAAGCGGTCCGCGATGTCCTTGATGTGGTCGACGAGACCCCACCACTCCTGGATCACGATGACTCCCGGCCCGCCGCCGTCGGCGAGATACCCGCCGCACGTGCCGCCGTTGCTCCTGAACTCGACCATCTCGCCCATCGTGGACCCTCCATGCAGTGCCAGCCGGCGGCAGCGCCGCCGGGCACAACCTAGACGCGCGGCTCAGACCACACTGCGCCGGAGGATCTCCGTTGCCGGCGGGCACGCCGGGAGTCCGGTGAGGGACGCAGCAGATAGTGGGCCGCCCGGCGGCGCGAAGACCGCGGAGACGATGGAGTGGGGAACGACGTCATGGCCGCTCGCCCACGGGTCGGGACGCCCGCGCACGCCCTCGACCATCGGGTCGAACAGTTGCGCCGGCAGAACTGTGCCCTCACCGCACACCAGCCACACCGGGCGCTGCGAGCACCACGCGACGGACGCGAGCGCGAGCGAGCCGCCGCACGCCAGCGTCGAGTCGGGACCGACCGCGAGCGCCGCCACGACGGTCACGTCGGCGCACTCCACCGCCGATGCGATGCCCTCGGGGGCCACCAGCTCGCACGAGGCGTCGTTGTTCGAGAGGAAACGAAGCGCGTCGGCGCCGTCACCCAACGAGTCGACGACGAGCGCGTGCACGTCGCCCCTGCGCACGAGGGCGTCGACGACGTGTCCGCTCCACCCGATGACGCAGACCGTCGCATCCTCCGGGAACGCTGCCGCGAGATGCGTCGCGGTCTGGTCGGTGCTGAGCGCGCGGGACACCGCACGGATGTCGTCCCTCGGGTCGAGCGCGGTCACGGCCCGCGCGCACAGGCTCCACAACGGGGCGTTCGTCCCGTGGTGCTCGACGAGCCGCCGGGCGGCGACGAGCATGGCGGCCGGGTCATGTGTCACCCCGGCGAGGGCATCGGCCGCACCCATGGCGACCTCGACGGGATCCGCGCCGTGGGAACGGGCGACGTACCGCAGGAACTCGATCGGATGCACGTCCCGCACGCTACTGGCGCACCTTGGGCGGCCCCCGGCGGTCAACTAGCGTTGGGACCGTGGCAGCAGCAGAACTCCCCAACCCGAACCTCGATGTCGCCCTCAGCCCGCTGAAGGGCGAGTCCAGGCCGATGCGCGAGTGGTTGACCACCTTCCACCTGGCCTCGGTCGTGCTCGACCCGTACACCAACGAGAGCAGCTGGATCCTCGCCACGGCCGCCCGGATCATGCGTCAGTTCAGCGGCGCGGCCGTGAGGGTGAACTTCCTCATCGCCTGCGGCCCCGACGACGCACGCACGTTCCTCGGCCCGCTCGCCGACGAGTTCCTCGTCTACTGCGACCCCGACCGCGCGGCCATCCGCGCGCTGGGTCTCAGCGAGCTGCCGGCATTCGTGCTCGTGCAGTCGAACGGCACAATCCCCGCCGCCGCACAGGGCTGGAATGCCACCGACTGGAAGCAGGTCGCGGCGAAGGTCGCCGAACTGACGAGCTGGTCGAAGCCGTCGCTCCCCGCACCGGGCGACCCCGGCGCGTTCCGCGGCACCCCCGCGCTTGTCTGAGCGTCCCCCGCTGACCGACCTCCCCGTCGAGGACGTCATCGACGACCTCAGGCGCGCTCTCTCCGCACGCAGCGGTGCGGTGCTCATCGCGCCGCCCGGCGCCGGCAAGACCACCCTCGTGCCGTTGCGTCTCGTCGACGAACCATGGGTCGCAGGACGCCGCATCGTGATGCTCGAGCCGCGCCGTCTCGCTGCGCGTGCCGCCGCACGCCGGATGTCGTCGATGATCGGTGACGAACCCGGCGGGTACCAGACCCGCGACGAGCGCCGCATCGGTGCCGGCACCCGCATCGAGGTGGTCACCGAGGGCGTGCTCACCCGCCGCCTGCAGAACGATCCCTCCCTCGAGGGCACCGCCCTCGTCATCTTCGACGAGGTCCACGAACGGAACGTCCCGACGGACCTCGGGCTCGCCTTCCTCCTCGACGCCAGGGCGGCGCTGGGCAGCGACACCCGCATCCTCGCGATGTCGGCGACGGCACAGGTGGAGATGTTCCGCAGTGTGCTCGCGGATGAACAGGGACCCGCGCCGCTCGTCGAGTCGGACGGACGGATGCACCCGGTGGACGTGCGCCACGTCCCGCGCCAGCGTGACGACCGGCTGGAGAACGCAGTCGCCGACACCGTGTCGTCCGCCCTGCGCGCGGACGACGGCGACATCCTGGTGTTCCTCCCCGGCATCGGCGAGATCAACCGCACCGCCGAGGTCCTCCGCGCGCGTCTCCCGGCGGACGTGGCCGTGCACCGGCTCGCGGGTGCGCTCCCGTTCGCGGAGCAGGATGCGGCTCTCGCTCCGAGCGCAGCAGGGGGACGGCGCGTGGTGCTCAGCACCGACATCGCCGAGACCTCGCTCACGGTGGACGGCGTGCACGTGGTGGTCGACGCCGGCCTCGCCCGCGTGCCGCGGCTGGACGTGCGCACGGGGCTCACGGAGATCGTCACCGTCACGTCGTCACGCGCGTCGGCCGACCAGCGCAGCGGCCGTGCGGGCAGGGTCCGCCCGGGCGTGGCGTACCGCCTGTGGAGCAGGATGGAGGACGCCACGCGCCTGCCGCACCTGCCCGCGGAGATCACCCAGGTTGACCTGTGCGGGGTCGCACTGGAGGTTGCCGCGTGGGGCACGCCGGCGGACCAACTCTCGTTCCTCGACCCGTTGCCCGCGAAGTCGCTCGCCGCCGCGCAGGAGACACTGCGGATGCTCCACCTGCTGGATGACGCGGGCGCCGCCACGCCGCTCGGGCGGCAGGTGCTCGGCCTGCCCCTGCACCCGCGGCTCGGCACCATGGTCGCGCGCAACGCGGGGATGAACCCGCACGGCTGGATCGCGTGCGTCGTCGCCGCCCTGCTCGAGGAGCGCGACATCATGCGCGGCCGGCCGGCCGACCTGCCCTCCGACCTCGCACTGCGGGTGAAGGTCGTCCTCGGCACCGCGGGCCACGACGCCGCCGACCGGGGTGCCGTCCGCCGCGTGCTGGACGCGGCACGCGACATCGCCCATCGCTCGCGCATTGACCACGACGTGCACGTCGACTCCGACATGATCGACACGCTCACCGGGCAGGTCCTCCTCGCCGCATACCCCGACCGTCTCGCGATGGCCCGGTCGACGCCCGGGCAGTTCCTCATGCGCGGGGGCGGCGGCGTGTCCACCGACAAGAAGGACCCGCTCGCGCGCGAGGGTTTCGTCGTGGCGGCGGATCTCGACGGCGGTCGCGGCAATGCCCGGATGAGGCGCGGTGCCGCCGTGGATGCCGGGCACATCGCACCCGTGCTCGGTGACGACGTGACCGTGGAGGCAGACCTGGTGTGGGACAGGTCCCGCGACGACCTCGTCCTGAAGGTGGTGCGCAGGGTCGGCTCGCTGCGCATCGACGAGCGGGACCTGCCGCCCGTGCCGGGCCCCGACACGACCGCCGCGCTGCTCACCCGGGTGCGGGACACGTCGTTCGGCGTGCTGGGCGGGGCGGACCGCGCAGACAGCCTGCGGGCGAGGGTCGAGTTCGTGCGTCACCACGCGGGCAACGACTGGCCCGACCTCTCGCGCGCAGCGATGCTCGCGACGACGGACGAATGGCTGGTGCCGTGGCTGTCGGGCGCGACCTGCCGTGCCGACCTGCAGAGGGTCGACCTCGTCATGGTGATGCAGTCGATGATCGGATGGGACAGGTCCGGCCATCTCGCCCGGCTCGCGCCCGAGCAGTACTCGCCGCCGAAGGGGCGCCCCGTGACGATCAACTATGCCGACCCCGAGGTGCCCACCGTGTCGGTCCGCGTGCAGCACCTGTTCGGTGTGACCGTCCATCCGTGCGTCCTCGACGGGAAGGTGCCGCTGCGCGTGCAGCTCCTCTCGCCCGCGGACCGCCCGATACAGGTGACGTCCGACCTCCCCGGGTTCTGGGGAGGATCGTGGGCAGATGTGAGAAAGGACATGGCCGGCCGCTACCCGAAGCATGACTGGCCCGTGAACCCCAACGCCTAGCCTTTGCGTCATGGCAGAGTTCGCATTCACCGAGATCCTCCCGCTCGGCCCCGACACCACCCCGTACCGCCTCGTGAGCACGGAAGGTGTCGACACCGTCGAGACCCCGCTCGGGACGTTCCTGCGTGTCTCCCCCGCGGCCATCACACTCCTCACCGAGACCGCCATGCGCGACATCGCCCACCTGCTTCGTCCCGGTCACCTTCAGCAGTTGCGCAACATCCTCGACGACCCCGAGGCCAGCGCGAACGACAGGTTCGTGGCGCTCGACCTGCTGAAGAACGCAGGCATCGCGGCCGGCGGCGTGCTCCCGATGTGCCAGGACACCGGCACTGCCATCGTGAAGGCGAAGAAGGGCCAGTTCGTGATGACCGGAGGGGGCGACGAGGAGGCGATTGCCCGCGGCGTCTTCAACACGTACCAGACCAGCAACCTGCGCTACAGCCAGATGGCACCCGTCACCATGTACGACGAGAAGAACACCGGCAACAACCTCCCGGCGGAGATCAAGATCAGCGCGGTCGACGGCGACAGCTACAAGTTCCTCTTCATGGCGAAGGGCGGCGGCTCGGCGAACAAGAGCTACCTCTTCCAGGAGACGAAGGCGCTGCTGAACGAGAAGTCCCTGCTGCCCTGGGTGTTCGAGAAGATGATGACGCTCGGCACCGCGGCGTGCCCGCCGTACCACCTGGCCGTCGTCATCGGCGGCACGTCGGCCGAGCACGCGGTGGAGACCGCGAAGCTCGCGAGCACGCGTTACCTCGACTCGCTTCCCACCGCGGGTTCCGACCTGGGGCACGGCTTCCGCGACGTGGACCTCGAGGCAAAGATCCTGAAGCTGTCCCAGGAGACCGGCATCGGGGCCCAGTTCGGGGGCAAGTACTTCTGCCACGATGTGCGCGTCATCCGCCTGCCCCGTCACGGCGCCAGTTGCCCTGTCTCGTTCGCCGTCTCCTGCAGCGCGGACCGCCAGGCGCTCGGCAAGATCACGAAGGACGGCATCTTCATCGAGGCGCTGGAGACCGACCCGGCGCGTTTCCTCCCAGAGGTGACGCACGAGGAACTCAGCGACGAGGTTGTGCAGATCGATCTCACCCGGCCCATGGACGAGATCCGCGCCACGCTCTCCCGCCACCCGGTGAAGACGCGGGTGATGCTCACCGGACCCATGGTCGTGGCACGCGACATCGCCCACGCCAAGCTGAAGGAGCGCCTCGACGCCGGCCAGGGCCTGCCCCAGTACATGAAGGACCACTGCGTGTACTACGCGGGTCCCGCGAAGACCCCGGAGGGAATGGCGTCGGGTTCCTTCGGACCCACCACGGCGGGCCGCATGGACAGCTACGTCGCCGAGTTCCAGGCCGCCGGCGGGTCGTTCGTGATGCTCGCCAAGGGCAACCGCTCCCGCCAGGTCACCGAAGCGTGCCGCGAGCACGGCGGGTTCTACCTGGGCTCCATCGGCGGGCCGGCGGCGCGCCTGGCACAGGACTGCATCACCAAGGTGGAGGTGCTCGAGTACGCCGAACTCGGCATGGAGGCCGTGTGGCGCATCGAGGTGCAGGATTTCCCCGCGTTCATCGTGGTGGACGACAAAGGCAACGATTTCTTCGATTTGGTCAAGGTCGGCACCCCGCTCAGCCTCCGCTGACACCCCGGGACCGACCGAATGGTTGACATCTGTCCCCCGCCGAATAAAGTTCAGCCAGCGGGCGGGCATCCGGTCCTCCCGCACGGGGAGGTAACCCAATGAAGATGCGCACACTTCTCGCCGTTCTGGCGGGACTCGGGATGGCCGTGACCACCAACGCAGCACCGCTGCAGGCCGCGGCAAAGCCGGCGACAGTGAAGGTGATGCTCACCGGTGACTGCGCCGACGGCGAGCACGTGGAGGATGCAGACGAGGACGACTGCGAGATCCTCGTCTCGGTGACCCCGAAGAACAAGAACGTGTCGGCAACCCTCGAGATCAACTACGACGAGGAGGACCCGGACGCGTGGGAGGAGTTCGACTCGGGCCGCACCCGCGGCGGTCGCCTGATCTTCTCCATCCCCGCCACCGAGGACGACATGTGGATGGACGGCGTCGTGCTCTACCGCGTGCAGGTCAAGAAGACCGCCGGCGTGAAAGTGCCCAAGATGCGCGAGTACCGCGTGGAGTACATCTCCGCGCTGGCGGCCGAGGGCGACGAGGACCTGGCCGCGGAGATGGCGGACGACAAGGAGTTCAACGCCGAGATGGACAAGGCCCAGCAGGAGAACAAGCAGTTCATCCAGCAGCAACAGCCGAATGCCGACATCAAGCAGGGCGGCCCACAGGGCGGACAGAAGGGTGGCTTCAACAAGTCAGCAGAGTTCAACCGCGCATGCGGCGCCATCGGCTTCCCGCAGGCCGACTGCCAGAAGCTGATCGAAACCAAGTCACCGTCTGATGCCGAGAAGATCCTCGGCTCCAAGGCCGAGGCGTGGTGCACCGCGCTCGCAGCACCGCCCGCCGGCATGAAGGTGCCCTGCAGCATGGTGCTGCCCAGGGCGTTCCCGCCGATCAACGGCTGATCGCTCCGCACACCGAACACAGAACGGGGGCCCCGCGGGGCCCC
>RFZO01000064.1 GCA_009920715.1 Actinomycetota bacterium
TGGGAATGTTCTTGAAGCTCTTGAGCCACTGCCCGAGGTAGCCGAGGAGCAGGGCTGCTGCGTGCTGCCAGTCCATGGATGCTCGCTTTCCCGAGGGTCGCGCGAACCTACTCCCGACGGCCACGGGTGCGGCGTCACGCTCGGACGTGAGAACCCGTAGGGCTCGCCGAGGTAGAACCACCGCCAGAACATCTTGACCTGCGCGGTGCGGTCGTGGAGGCGCGCGTAGTCATGCTGGCGACGCGAGACCTCGAGGTCAGGCACCAATGTCCACCCCGAGCGCCTTGACGCGGCCCTTGATGATCGGAGCCGTGTGGACCGTGAAGCCGCGACCGCGCAGGCTGACCGTGCCGAACGACAGGCCCTGCTGCCAGTCGGAGACCTGGCCCTCCATGTAGTCCGGGTCGTACTTGCACAGGCAGCCGGACTCCACCCACGTCATGACGCCGGCGCGCGAACGCTTGTACACCTGCCCGAGCCGATGCGTGTGACCCGAGATGCCCGAGATGCCATTGCGCTCGAGTTCTCCGGTCGCGGTGTAGCCCGAGCGCTGCCGGACGACGTGGCCATGCTTCACGATGAGCGCGGGCGTGACCTCGAGGGCGCCGCTCTCCTCCCACTCGATGTTCAGATCGCCGAGCTTGAGCAGGTTGGGCAGGTCCATGCCCTGCGCGCTGAACAGTGCTGCGACCTCCTGATGCTTCCACAGGAACCGCGCGAAGCGGGCTTCGTGGTTGCCCTTCAGGTAGTGGATGCGAGCGTCGGGAGCGGACTTGCGAACCTCGGTCATGAACGCGGTGCATGCCTCGAGGTCCTCGCCGATGCGGGCGATGTCCGACGGGGGCTTGTCGAACCGGCTGATGGAGGCGAAGTCCACATGGTCGCCGAGGCAGAAGATGCGCACCGGCTTGTAGAACCTCACGAACGCGAGCGCCGCAGCGATGGCCTCCGGGTCCGCGAGGTAGCCATGCGAGTCGGGCAGGCAGACGAACCGGTAGCCCTCATCGGGGTGCTCGGTGTAGCCACCCTCGACGCCCCCCTGCCCCATGACGCGGGGCTTCCACTTGGCCGGGCCAGCCGCCGATTCCACGGCCTTGCGCATCTCACGATCCTCGCGACCGCGCGCGGCGTTCTTCTTCGTCTCGCAGGGGCGGCACGTCTTGCGCAGGTACACGACGCCACGTTCGCCGAACAGCCTGCAGGGGGCGATACGGAAATGGTCGGAGGTCGCAGGCTTCTCGCAGTTGCAGACGCGACAGACGCGCGTGCTCGAGGGCAGCGGTTGGGCGCTCAGACATCCCCCAGGGGTTCGAGTTTCCGTGCGATGGCATCGCGCCACCACTTCACGCGACGGGGGCTCGCGTTGATGGCGGCCATGATCTCGCGCTCGAGGGCCAGCACGATGCACTCCTCGAACACGCCCCAGCGGGCCAGTTCCTGCCGATAGACGGCGTGCAGCAGCTCGTGGACGACGCACTCGATGAGTCCGCCGCGCATGGGGTCCACGGCCACCTCGACCTGCTTGCCCTCGTACTCGACCCACGCGAGGGTGTCGCCGTTGAGCGTGCGCCAGTAGACGATGGTGCGGTCGGACTCGAGGGCCGCGCGCAAGGATTTCTCGATGCTCGCGAGGGTCCGCATGTCACTCCTCGAGCTTGTTCAGCCGCTTGTCCACCTGAGAACGCCACTGACGCATGTCGCCCCACGCCAGCCCAATGGCAAACAGCGTGAGCATCTGCGAGAACGACACCTTCAGCTCGTCCAGCTCGACGACCGCGGCCTGCGCCACGGAGGGAGCCGTCCACGAGATGATGGCCGCCATCCAGAACACCTGCGCCCACCGCCACAGCCACTGGCGGCTCACAGCACGGCCTCGATCTGGCACATGACGCGCTCGGTCCAGCCCGAGAGGAACGCGAGCTGGTCGGGGGACTTGAGCACGAGGTTCACGAGGAACCGCATCCGGGCGGTGAGCACGCGGACCATGAGCTTCTCGAGGTCCGTGCTCTCGAGCTGGTTGGCGGCGTTCAGCGTGACCGGCCCGAGCAGGCCATCCTCCTCCACGTCGAGGGCGCGCTGGAGCAGGATGGTGGCCTGACGGGGACCGCTGTGCACCGCGGTGTCCACGACGATGGACCGCAGCCGATCGTCGTCGATGTGGTCGAAGCCCGGCTGGACGATGTAGCGGAAGCGGAGAATCTGCTTGGCCTCGTCCTTGGTCAGCTTGGCCACCTCGTCGGACGAGAGCGCGTAGCCTCGCCAATGTTCGAGCGTCTCGCGGGTGATGCCAAACTTCGTGGGACCACCCCGGTCAGCAGGGTGGTCCACGTAGCCGCCCTCGCGAGCGAGGATGCGCTCGATGACGAGATTGTCGTTCACGGCTCGCAGTCCTCGGGATACGCAATGACGAACAGGGGTTTACCGCGGTACGCGAATGAGTTGATGGTCTTGACCTGGTTGACGAAGTTCTTGATGACCCACCAGCCCGGACGGAGCGGAAGCGTTGCGGCGTCACCTCGCGTGCCACCCTGCAGGTCGGAGGCGTGGATGGTCAGGATGCGTGCGCGGACGTTGCGCGTGCTGTCCGCCGACCACGCGACGCCCTGTGTGTTGGTGGGAGCAGCGGCCTGATAGATGCCGAAGCCCTGCCCGGTCATCATGTCGCGCCACATGCGTTCGGTCTGCACGAGCGTCGGATATCGGCCATTCACGCCACCCTCGAACCGCACGCTGCCGGAGTCGAGGTAGCTCGGCGTGGCGAGGAACTTGAACGGGGCGCGCGAGCGGTTGTAAACGAGCTGGTCGTTGCCGGGTCGCTGGTGGAAGCCCTGCCCCGCCGTGTAGACGCCGATGCGCTCGCGGTACGGATTCACCACGACGCCACGAGCCCCGCCCTTGCTCAGGCCATACACGACCGAATCCACGCCCATGCTCAGGCCGTTCTTCGGGCACCAGTCGTCGCCGGGGGCCATGAGGATGCGGTCCACCTTGCCCGATCCGAACGTGCTGGCCAGCTTGCTGAACGCACCGCGGACGAGCTGTGCGAGGCTCGTGTCGGCGGTCTGCACGCTATGGACGGTGGAATCTCCGAACGCCGCGCGGTTGCGCCACATGCCGAAGATGTCGCGCGGGTTGTCGAACGACGCCTTGCCGTTGCCGCCCGTCCCCCACACCGTCGAATCGATGCCGGTGCTCTGGTACACGCCGTACTTGACCATCGGCGCGTTGGCCCACCACCGCTTGTCGTAGTTGGCGTAGGTGTCGAGCGAGTCGATGTTCACGCCGAGTACCATGGGGACGTTCAGCGACGCGAGGCTGTCGATGGACGCCTTGAAGGTCGTCGAGTCCGTGATGGTCATGCCGCCCGTCGAGGTCGGGATGCCGAGCTGCGTGCCGCGGGAGAAGCCCCCTCGGATCTGGATGCCCACCTTGACCGGGATGTTCTTCGCGGTGCCGAGGATGGCGCCATTCACGGTCGAGTCGGCGTAGGCCAGCGCGACGAGCAGGGCCGCCATGTCCGTGTGCGTGGACTGGAAGTCGGAGTGATTGACGAAGATGATGGGCTTGGCGGACGGAATGGTGGATAACGTGCGAGCCCACACAATGGCGGTGTCGGAGTTGAACGCGCCTGAGTCGATGCGCGGCAGGGAGTCAGGTCGTGCGCTCGGCAGTTCGTTCAAGTACGCCAGCTTGCCGCCAGCCGTACCTGCGCGAAGCAACACGCGCCAGTTGCCGGACGCGCTAGCCAGGTCGGACGGCAAGAGGGTGAACTTGGCCACGCCAGGGCGATACGGGAACGGATTGCCCGGCGACCACACCACCTGCCCAAGCGGGGAGGTTTCGGTCCTGTCGCTATCGTATCCCAAGCTACTGTCGGCGGCGCCAGCGCCGGTCAAAGTCCCGTTGATCATGACGAAAATCTGCGGCACCGTGTTGTACCGCACATTCGTCAGCGTATTGTCCGACGCCCTGCTCAGCACGCGCATCAGGGAGTCAGGGCGGTAGGACCCCTGATTGTTCATGCCTACGCCAACATGAAGCACGGCGTCGTAGCTCTTGACGTACGCCGAAGGCAGGCCGGAGTTGTAGACAATCTGCCCCGTGCGCAGCCAGTGGGTCTTGGTGGCGTTGAGCGACTGCGACACGATGTCGTAGTCCACGCCGAGCACGTCGAGCGTGCCGCGGACCGTAGACAGGAGGTCGCGATAGAACGTGGCGTCAGAGCCAGACACCTCGTCCTGCATGATGCCGGTGCCCTTCGACACCACCACCGCGAGCTTGGCGTCAGCCGGGACCACGTAGGTCGTCAGCATGACGAGCACCATGAACGCCGCTACGACGCGGCGAATCACTTGCTCACCCCCATGAGGTCCGCGCGGATCTTGAACCGGTTGCGGACGCCGTTCAGCACGCGGATACGGACCGAGGTGTACGGGGCGTTGAACCAGCACCCCGAGGCGTCGGACAGCGGGATGAGCATCGTGTTCGGCCCCGCGCCGTACTTGCCAGCGCCAGCGGCGGTCGAGTCCTGCGTCGCCACGTTGAACTTGACGATGAACTCGCCGGGCCACACGCCGCCGCTCGCGAAGGGCTGGTTGGCCGAGGTGAGCTGGGCCTGCGCGTACGTGCCGACGAACATGTGCCCGAGCGAGTCGATGTCCGTGGTGCCGTTCGAGGTCGCGCGAGTCGGCCAGCGGTACCACGGGTAGGCCGCCGACGAGTCGGACAGCGTGCCCCAATGCCCGCGGATCTGAACGGCCACGCGCACCACCGTCGAGAGCGAGTCGAAGTTGCCCTTGAGCAGCAGGTTCATGCGCGAAAAATCATAGGTGGCCACCGGCGTCGCCGTGGAGTCCACCATGTTCGCGCCCGATGCAGCGAGCTGCGTGTTGAGCAGCGGGACGAGACGCCAGTTGTCACGGTCGCGCGAGGCGTCCGTGGTGTAGGCGTTGCCGTTCGCGTCCACCTTCGCGCCGCTCTGCGCGTTCTTGTAGTACGAGCCCTGGTCGATGACGTTGTTGTCCGCCATCACGAGCGTCGAAGCCAGCATGGCGACCGCGGTCAGGGCCGCGACGATCTTGCGTCCGTGCATCGGAGAATCCCCCTCGTGTGGAATGTGGAAGCAGTCGGAACCTAGCGGACGCCCGAGGGGGTCGGCGTCACGCTCGGTCTACTCGTGATAGCCCGTGAACGTGACCATGCCGTGCAGCGTCAGGGTGTTGCTCGCGACCGTGCCCGAGGGCCGGAAGATGAACTGGACATAGGTGCCCGCCGGGCAGACGAGCGGGGCCTGCGAGAAGTCCAGCGTCCAGCCACCCTTCGTGTCGCCGACAGCCGCCGCGGCGGGCCAGAACGCCATGCCCACCGGGATGATGCGCGCCGCCACGATGGCCGCGCCCTCCGTGGCCGTGGTCGCGGAGCTGGTCGAGCCGATGCCCAGCGCGAAGTACGACACGCAGGTGTTCGTCGAGGCAGCCGCCTTGGCCATGACCTCCGACACCCTCACGCCCGTGATGTAAAGGGTCTTGCCCGGAAGCGTGGCCGTGCCCACCGGGTTCAGGTACGAGAAGATGGGGTAGTCGGCGTCCGTCGTGAGCGTCGAGATGGCCGGCGTCGTGTACATGCCTCCGAGCGAGTTGGTCGCCGGGGCCGAGGTCGCGGTGTACGTCGCCGCCGCCGCCGACGCCGTGCCCGAGGTGGGCCAGCCCGACGCCGCCACGCCTCGCGTCAGCGTGCCACCCGACGCCGTGCCCGGCTGGATCTGATACGAGCCGCCGCCCATGCCGTTCATGGCGTGCGACCACGACCTGGCGGACGCCGCCTCGCCGAGCGTCACGGCGATCTTGCCCACCGCGAACTGGCGAGCCGCACCCGCGGTGCCGGAGTTGTAAACGCGGGCGAACGCCGGGAGCTGGTACGACTGCGACGGGGACGGGTAGCCGGTGGGCGTCGCGATGGACCCGTACAGGCTGTCGTTCACCCAGAAGTTGACCTGCTCGTTGTGGACCTCGATGGCCCAATGGTGGACCGTGTTGGTCGCCGGGCTCGTGATGTTGACCGTGGTCTCCGCGCCACCGAAGTTGACCACGCCCATGAGCTGGCCGCCCGCGTTGGAGCGGAAGAACACGCCATCGGTGGGCGCCGAGGTGCCCGAGACGTAGCCCAGCCCCCATTCCGTCACGGAGTTGCTGGCCGTCTCGTTGACGTTCTTGGCCCACAGCTCGCAGTAGGTCGAGAACGTGCCGAACAGCGGGAACGCGCGGTAGGTGCGGATGTTCGCGTTGTTGCCCGACGTGGTGGCGTTGCCCGAGTTGAGCGTGTACAGGCCGTTGGCCTGCGCGCCCGTCATCGTCGCGAGGTTCTGCTGGAGCACCGCCTGCGCCACCGTCGTGCCCTCGAACGACAGGTCGAACAGGGGCGAGTCCAGCCCCACGCGGAGACGGTAGTCCTCCGTCGTCTCGATGGAGCGCATGAGCCGCGAGCCCGTCACCGTGCCGGAGTCGTTCTCCGCCGTGACCGCCACGAACCCCGCCTGGGACTCCGTGGTGGGCGTCACGACGTGCATGTTGCCGTTGGTGTCCACCGTCGTCTCGGCCGACGCCGCGGTGCCATTCGCGATCTTGATGCCACTCATGTCAGACTCCCACGCAGTTGAAGGTGTACGTGCCCTTGGCCTCGATGGGCGTGTAGACGGACAGGGTGAAGCCGTCGCCCACGGACAGGTCGCTGATGACGGGCTGGAACGACATGAGGGCGGTCTCCTCGACCTGCCCCGCCGCCGCCTGAGGCATGGCCACGATGTACGACCCCGAGGCCACCCACGCCTGCCCGGTCACGACGGTCTGGGCGAAGTGCGTGAACGAGGCCCCGAAGTCCACCGTCACCGCCACCGTGCCCGCCACCGCCGTCCCCGAGGTGGGACCCCCGGACACCGTGGCCCACGTCCGATCGCCCCGCAGGTACGTGCTCGAGGACGCCGTGCCCGTGCCGAGCTGGCCCGTGGGCACCTTGCCGCCCGCGTCCAGCCCCGCCAGCCAGCCCGACGCCCCGCGGAGGCCCGCGATGACCGACTTGACCTGCTCCGCGAAGTTGGCGACCGGCCTCGGTAGTCCTTGAATCACCCTTGCCCTCTGTCAAATATGGTGTCAGCCTTGGAGCGCCCTACCGGACTTTCACAGGAGCCCCTCGATGTTGACTGAGCCCATGAAGTTCTTGCTTTGTTTTTCTACCGGCATGACGTGTTTTGTCGCACCGATGCTTCCGTTAATGATCTGGTTTCGAGAGCCAGCGCGCATTCCGGATCATTTTGGCCAAGGGGCAGTCACCATCGGTTTTTGGATGACGATGGCTTGGACGGCTTTTTGCGTGTTCTTCAACGAAGCAGCAATCCGTGTCGCGCTTCTCGTGTTCTATTTCCCAGGAGCCATGGTGGCCAAAGCCATCCGCGCTTTGGGGTTCTAGTACGGGTTGAGGCTCATGTTGAACGGGTCGTTCACCTGATCGAACATGCCCATCTCCTGAGCGATGGCGGGAACCACCATGGGCGTGACGCGCGCCGCCTGACGAGCAGCGGGGCCGTAGAGCACCTTGGCAAGTCGGGTCATGACCGAGGGGCGGACTAGGATGTCAGCCGCTCGGTCGATTACGCCCGACGAAGCTCGCGGCAGCTCCGCACCGAGAGCGGCTTCCTGAAGCGGCAGCAACTGCTGGTAGCCGCGGTTCAGGTCTGCGATGCCCTGCCCGGTCGAAGTGACGAACGGGCCGACCGGCGTGGTGACAGGGCCGTTCGGCATGACCATGATTCGAGGCGGCTGAATCTGTGACGGGTGGATGACCGGAGTCGGCGGAGGCGCGGACGGCGTGACCAGCGGCTGCGGACGAAGGCCCTGCAGGAACCGCACGTCGTCGTACTTGAGCCCGTAGGCGTTGAACGCACGGGCAATCGCACCCATGTCGGCCGTCTGCCCGTTCACGAGCGCGGCCAGATCATCGACCGGCATACCATGCTTCTCGGCGATGATCGCGAGGTTCTGGGCGTACATGTTCTGAGCCGCGCGGTTCGCAGCGAGCTGCTGGATGCTCGGACCCGGAGGCGCAGGCGAAACCACCGGCGGCTGCGCAGCGCCAGGCATCGGAACCGGCGCCATCTGGTTCGGCCCAGACGGAAACGTCGTGACCCCGGTCTGCCCCGCAGAAAGCGTCTCGAGGCGCTCTCGAGCCGACTGTCCAGCCTTGCCCCAGAAGTCGGACGTGATGTTGGCGATGTCGTCCCTGTCCTTGGCCTTGCGGGCGCTCTTGCCCATGTCCGCCCACAGTTCCTTCTGTTCCTCCAGCTCGACGGGCGTCAGCTTCTTCCACTGGCCGTTGGGCAGCCGCCACGTGGCTTCGTAGTCCTGCACGGCGGCTTCCAGCGCAGCCACGGCCTTTTGGCTCTGCTTGGCGGCTTGAGCGCGGAGCTGCGGCAGGTACTTAAGCATCTCGCTGGCGTTGTACGTCACGCCAGCGTTGGTGGCGTCGTCCAGAAGTGCCGCGCGCTGCGCCATGAGATTGTTCATGTCGCGCGTGATTTGCGCTGAGCCGGGCTCCATGTTGCGATTCAGGCGGCCCGCCGTGTAACCGCGGTCGAGGAACTGCTGCGGGAGGTCCACCTCGTCAGGCGAGACCTGAACGCCCCTGCGAGCCTCGTCCTTCACGACCTGGCGCGCGATGGCTTGCGTGCGCGGCAGGCCAACGGTCATGAACTTTTTGGCCACAAGCGGAGCCGCCCAACTAGCGCCCTCTCCCACGCCAGCGCCAAAAGCGTTGACGCCGCCGACGAGCCCAATCTTCATCGGGTCGAGCTTCTCGTCCATGATCTTCTCGCGACCGGTCTCGCCTGCAGCACCACCCAAGCCAGCTGCGCCGATTCGCAAAGCCCAAGCCAAAGGAGCAGAGCCGGGCACAAGGTAAGACGCCAGCATGGCAGCGCCGGTGGGAAGCAGGTTGGTGGCCACGCGCTTCGGGTCGGGAGGCGGGTTCTGCAGCTGCCAATCGACAGACGCGCGCTGCATGCCCTCGGGGCTGCGGGAGTACGTGTATGCGTACTCCTGACGCAGCGCGTTCGGGTCTTTGGGCGCAGACGCTCCCATGAACGCGCGCATCGTGCTGTCGCTGGCCTGCTCGGGCGGGACCATGCCGGAAACCTGCTTCCCGTTGAGCGCGAACCAGTCGAAGTTCTTGTCCTGTGCGTCCGCGGCAGCCATTAGCCGACCACCTTTCCGCCGCGCTTGACCGCTTCGTCTTTCAGCTTGGCGTCGATGAGGTACCTGTGCCCGCCTGCCTCAATCAGAACCATTCCGGTCGGAGCCTTTTCGTTCAGGCCGGGCTCTCGAGGCAACTCCGGGTCGTCCGTCGAGTAGTCTCGAACGACAAGATCGGGATCGAGCCCGTACTTGGACGCAAGGGTCCTGTACTGAGTCGTGGCTTTCGCGACCTGCGGAAGCCTTGCGCGGTAGATGTTCTGCGCTGTCTCCATGAACTGGCGGCGAACGCCAAGTTCCAATCGGCCGCCCTTGAGAATCTTGTTGTAGAGGTTGCGGACCTGCGCGGGAACGCCACCGGCGTTTTCGGCGGTTGCGAACTCGCCCTCGCGCACCGTGCTGCCGGGGTCGTTGATGCGCATAAACGAGTAGATCAGCGAAATATCGCCGGGACCGGTGATTGGCGCCTTCTGCATTGACGCCCACGCATCGCGCACGACCTGGAACTTCTGGATGTCGTTGTCGCCCTGAACCTTGGTCAGCAGCGTCGTGTAGTCGCTCAACTCTGGCTGGCCGGTGCCGCTGCCCTTGCCCGCGCTCGGCCTGTCCGGGCGGGTGCGCGACAGCGCTTCGACCTTGATTTCCTTCGGAACGGTCTGGCCCGAGGCGTAGCCCGGCCCCATGGCCTTGGCTTCGCCCTCGGTGAGCGTGAACGTTCCGTCGGCGTTCGACTTGACCGAGGCCTCGAGCATGGTCTTGAAGATGAGGTCCTCGCGATCGCGCTTGCGCTTCTCGATGTCCTTGCGCATATCGCGGATGGCCTGTTCGCGCGCCTCACGCGCGTCCGCGGTGGCTTTGATGTTGGCCTCGTTGCGCTTGGCGGCGTAGTCGTCCATGGCCTTCTGGAGCTTCTCGCGCTCGGACATGTTCTTGAGCCGCGCGGTGGAGAAGCCCTTGGCGAAGCCCGAGAGCAGGCCACCGCCGAAGTTGTTCGGGGCCTGCAGAGGGGTCGTGGCCAGCGAGGTGGCGAGGTTGTCGAGCCAGTTGCCCCACATACCCTGCGCGGGCAGCTTCGTGGCGGGCTCGTAGGCGTACTTGAGAGCATCCGCGGACATCGGTGAGCCGGGAGCCGTCAAGCTGGCCGGTGGCACGTGCCCCGTTCCTCGAAGGCCGAGTTGATCGCCCTGAACCGCGGGGTCAGGCTGCCACGAAGGCATCGCAGTCTGCGCCGGGTTCGAATCATCGAGATATGGCGGGAAAGGGTTGCTGTCGATGTCGTCGTAGAAGCCCATGGCTCAGTTCCCCGGTCCGTACGGGATGTTGCCGAACCCACCGTTGCTGTTCATCGGGGGACGGCCGCCGCCTCCACCCATGCCGCCCGTGAGCGCGCCGAGGCCCGCGCCGAGCCGAGAATCTGCCCGCCGAGCTGGCCCCACTGGTCGCCGCGCTGGCGCTGGTACTGGTTGTTGTTGAGCAGGTCCTGATTGCGCGTCTGGTTCTCCATCGTGAACTGCTGGTTCTGGTTCGACAGCAGCGAGCCCGCGAGGCTGTTGGCGTAGTTCTGCTGCGCGAGCATCGACTGCGTGCGCGCGTTGTTGAGGGCGCGGGCCACGTCGCTCGAGCCTCGCAGGCCAGCTTCCAGTCGGTAGGAAGCCGCCGCGCCAGGGTCCATCCCGGCGAGCTGTGCGCGCAGTCCCGCGCCCTGCTGCTGCGCCCGCGCGTTGGCCAGTGCCTCGCCACGCACGGAGTTCATCAGTGCCTGATTGCCATTCGGATCCCAGTAGCCGGCCTCCCCGAACGCGCCCATCTGCCGCATGCCCACGCCGCGAGCGGTGGGGTCGTACGACTGCGACATGACGGAGTACGGGTTGCGGGGGTCGTACGAGAGCAGGTTGCCATCGCGGTTGCGGACGTTGCCCTGCGGGTCGGTCCAGACGCCAGCCCTAATCTGGTCGGCGTTGCGCGGGTCCACCATCGACCACGCACCGTTGCTCGTGAACAGGCCGCCCGCGCTGCCCGCCATGCTCGGGTTGGAGGTGCC
>RFZO01000065.1 GCA_009920715.1 Actinomycetota bacterium
ACCGTCTACAACTACCTGAACGCCCTGCACCGCTAGGCCGGCTGGTGCAGCCAGCACACGGGCCCAGCCAGGCACACACCACCCCTCTGTCACAATTGAGGCCGTGGAAACCCTCATTGTCATCCTTCTTGTCGCCCTTATTGCCGCTGTTCTGCTGATCGGGCTGCGCATCTCCAAGCCCCAGCAGGCGCCCGCCGTCCAGACACCGACCACAGTTGTGGCACCTCCTATCGAGATCGGGCCAATCATCGATGCCGTCAAGGCTGGTGTTGACAAGGACGGAATCGCCGCCGCCGTCAGAGTCGCGGTCGAGGCGGAGGTTCGCAAGACGGCACAGGAAGCTCTCGTCAGGAACAACGAGCAGGCAGCACAACAGGCGAGCGAACGTCTTGAGACCCATGGCGCGACGATCGACAACCAGACGAGGATTCTCCTGCAGCCGTTCGAAGCCCAGGTCAAGGCATTGACAACCCAGGTTGCCGCTTTGCAGGAGACCTACGCGAACGAAAAGGGAACCATCGAGACCCTTGCCACACAACTCGGAGGTTTGCAGGAGACCACTACTTCGTTGCGGAACGCACTGAAGTCTCCCACTGCGCGTGGTTCATGGGGGGAAAACCAGCTCCGCAACGTCATCCGCATCGCCGGCATGGAGAACTACTGCGACTACACGGAGCAGTTCACCGGGAACGAGAACGAGCGCAACCAGCGACCGGATGCGGTCATCAACCTGCCGTCAGGCGGGCGGATCGCAGTCGACTCGAAGGCCCCGCTGAACGCGTACCTGCGCATGCAGGACGCCACCGACCCAGCCACACAGGATGCAGAGCTCAAGCAGCATGCCCGGGACATGCGTGCCCACGCCAAGGCACTCGCGGACAAGAAGTACTGGGACCAGTTCGGGCACGACACCCCTGACTTCGTGGTCATGTTCGTTCCGGGCGAGGGTTTCGTTGCTGACGCAATGAAGACCGACACCACGTTGCTGGCTGATGCGCTGCAGGGTCGTGTCCTCATTGCGTCGCCGGTCAACCTCATTGCTCTTCTTCTGACAATCGCCAAAGGATGGCAGTCCCACAAACTCAACGAGCAGGCAGAGGTTGTTGCCAAGCTCGGAAGCGAGCTCTACGAGCGCGTCGGGAACGTCCTCGAGGAGGTGCTGAAGATGGGTCGTGCAATCGGCACCACGAACACCGCATACAACGACATGGTTGCTTCCCTCGAGGGGCGTCTCCTCGTCACCCTCCGTCGTTTCAAGGAGCTCGGGGTGGTGCAGGAGAACACCCCGGTGAAGGAGATCTCCCCGGTGGACAAGTCGCCTCGTCCGCTCACTTCACCCGAGGCCCAGAAACTGGATGGCGGTCCGAAGGAACTCGAGTCCTAGGGCACCCAGTACTGGTCGATGCCCACGGTGCGGCCGTCCTCAACTGTCACGATGAACGGGAAATCCGTCCACTGCGGCCCGGGCCTGCGGGTTCGGCAATCGACACCCATTCCACGTCGCCGGCTTTCAGGAACTGGCGGGTGGCGGTGTCTACGGCGTAGTCGTTCGCGCAGCCCTCCTGCATGCCCTGTTCCTTCGCCCATGTCTCGCATTCCGCGCCGAAGCGTGCCCGTGTGATGTCGAAGACGACGTCACCGGACCCGAGCACTTCGTGGAGCGTCCCCCAGTAGCGTCCGTCCGGGAGCACCCGGTCCACGGGGATTGGTTCCGCGGTGGAGCCACCGAGACCGAAGTTGGCCTTGGTGAGGGACCACTCGCGCGGTTCGTCGCTGCCGTTCGTGGTGCACGCCGTCAACGCGGCGACGAGGATGATCGCGGCCGCGCGGCGCATCACAGACGGCGCAGCTGCACGTTGGTCACGCGGTGGTCGTGACCCTTCTCCAGGATGAGTGACGCACGGGACTTGGTGGGCTCGATGTTCTCCACCAGGTTCTTTCCGTTGATCTCGCGCCAGATCATGCGGGCGGTCGCCACGGCCTCCTCGTCGGAGAGGTGGGCGTACATCTGGAAGAAGCTGTCCGGATCGCGGAACACGGTCTCGCGCAGCGTCTGGAAGCGCTCCACGTACCACTGCTCGATGTCGGGCTCGGCCGCGTCGATGTAGATGGAGAAGTCGAAGTAGTCGCTGACGAACTCGTTCGCTTCGCTGCCCACCTGCAGAACGTTGAGGCCCTCGAGGATGAGGATGTCCGGCTGGCGCACTGTCACGTGGTCTCCATCGACGATGTCGTAGACCACGTGGCTGTACACCGGCGCCTTCACCTCGTGTGCCCCGCCCTTCAGGTCGCGCATGAACTGCAGCAGTGCCTTCGTGTCGTATGACTCGGGGAAGCCCTTGCGGTTCATGATGCCGCGGTCCTCCAGCACCCGGTTAGGGAAGAGGAACCCGTCGGTGGTGATGAGGTCCACCTTCGGGTGCTCGGGCCAGCGGGCCAGCAGTGCCTGCAGGATTCGGGCGAACGTGCTCTTTCCCACCGCCACCGACCCGGCGATGCCGATCACGTAGGGGACCTTGGGTGACATCGCGCCGAGGAAGGTTGCCGACACCTTGTGCAGGTTCTGCGTGGCGCTGACGTACAGGTTGAGGAGGCGGGTGAGGGGGAGGATGACCGCGCTCACCTCGTCGAGGTCGATCTTGTCGTTGATGCCGCGCAGGGCCTCCAGGTCCTTCTCGCGGATTGTGAGGGGTGTCGCCGCACGCAGGTCGGACCACTCTGCCCTGTCGAAGGACAGATAACGGTCGGAGTCGTTCGGGTCGATCACGTCAGGAACGCTACGGGTTCTGGCTCAGCGCCGCCAAGGCGCGGAGGGCGACACCGCGCCCGGCCCGCCAGTGAGGACGTTGACGCCGTCGGCGGTGACCGCGGTCCAGTCGTCGTCCCACATCTTGTGCTGCCACGTGCCGAGCGTGATCATGGGCTCGATGGTGAACGTCATTCCCTCGCGGATGACCATGGTGTTGCGCGGGTCGTAGTAGTGAAGCACCTGGATGTCGGTGTGGAAGTTCTCGCCGATGCCGTGGCCGATGAACGCGCGCACCACGCCCATCTTGTTCTGCTTGGCGTGCACCTCGATGGCGCGGCCGACCTCGTTTATCATCACGCCGGGCTTCACCGCCTCGATGCCCCTCCACATGCACTCCTCGGTCACGCGGATGAGTCTCTTGTCCTCGTCGCTCACGTCGCCGACGCAGAACGTGGCGTTGGTGTCGCCGTGCACCCCGTTGATGTAGATGGTGACGTCAAGGTTGATGATGTCGCCGTCCTCGAGCACGCGCGAATCCGGGATGCCGTGGCAGATCACCTCGTTCACGCTGGTGCACACGCTCTTCGGGTAGCCGTGGTAGTTGAGCGGGCTGGGGTAGCCACCCATCTCCACGGTGAGGTCGTGGACGAAGACGTCGATCTCGTCGGTGGTGATGCCAGGGCGCACCATCTCACCGGCACGGCGCAGGATCTCGGCGGCCTTCTCGCCGGCGATTCTCATGCGGTCGATGACCTCGGGTGACTTGACACGGTCCTCCTGGTAGCGGGGGACCACACCGGTGTCGGCATACGGGGGTTTGCCGATGTGGGCGGGAACCGTGCGCATGGGGCTGACGATGCCCGGCTGGATGCGGCCCTCGGTGCCCTTGTGGCAGCGCTTGTACTTGCGGCCGGACCCGCACCAGCACGGCTCGTTGGCCGTGGGGAGGACTGCGGGCGGCTGGTTCATGGGGGAAATGCTACGGGGAATGGCGGAGCCGGACACGAGGTGACTGCCGACTGGTAATACCCGGGTGCCTTCCGTAATTTCCCGCGCCACACATTCGGCACCTGCACGGGAGGAACTGGTGATGGAAGAACGTTGGAGCACCTCGGAAGCGTCCGCATCGGACCGTCTGGCAAGTCTCAGGCCCACGGCCACACCGCGGATTGAGCGTTCGGCGAAGGAACCGAAGAAGGGCATCAGTCGAGAGCTTCTCTTCGGTGTGGTTCTGCTGCTGTTGGGATTGTTGGTGGGTCTTCTTCTTCTCTCCCGGGACACGACCCAGCTTGCTGTCAATGGATCATCCGGGACGGTTCCGCCGCCAGCAGAGCCTGGCATTGCGCCCGGCGAGTTCGTTGTGTCCGCGCTTGTGGAACCAGGAGGATTCCCGCCGGCCCTCGATCGCGGCATGTTTGTGCGCCTCGTGGTCTCGTCCCAAAGGACAATTGACGAAGCACCCCGCATGCTTCCTGGGCGGGCAACCGTTGATGCGGTCGACCCTGCCGGTGACCTGAGTTCTGCTGCGGTTGTGACATTGAGGACAACTGAAGAAACCGCGCGGGAGGTCGCCGCTGCCGACGAGGTGCGCCTGGTGCTCATCGGGGAGGACAAGTGAGCACCGCGCGTCGTGAACAGATTCGAGGTCTCACCCGACGCATCGCCGCGGCATTGGCCGACGAAAGGGTCCGTCGTCACCACGCCGACGAACCACTGGCGACCCTGGACGAGGAGCGGGCGCTGGCCCGTCGTGTCGCCATGGAGCATCTCGCCCTCGCATCCCCCGCCGACCCGTGGGGCCGTCCGTCGGTTCCCTCTCCTGACACGAGGGCTCTCGTCGAGGAGGCCATCTCTGGCGTACTGGGTCTCGGTCGTCTCGAGCCGTTGCTCGATAATGAGGACATCACGGACATCCACGTCAGGGGAAACTGCGCCGTGTGGCTCAAGATGCGTGACGGACGGCGGGAAAGTGTTCCTGCGATTGTCGACACAGATGAGGAACTGATCGAACTCATCCGACGAATTGCGACGCGGATGTGCGTGCGGGAGACGAGATTCGATCCGAGCAACCCGGAGGTGAACCTTCAGTTGCCCGACGGTTCCCGCATGTTCGCTGCGATGGACATAGCGCAGAGGCCGACTCTTGTGGTCCGGCGTCATCGATTCGAGAATGCGACTCTTCGCGACCTGTGCGTGGGCGGAATGATGTCCCCTGAGACCTGTGACTTCCTTGCTGCTTGCGTTCGGGCCCGCAGGAACATCGTGATAGCCGGAGGTACCGGCTCGGGGAAGACGACTCTCCTGCGTGCACTCATAAGCGAAATCCACCCGACCGAGCGGATTGTCACGATCGAGGACTCCTACGAGCTCGGGATCGAGCGCATGGAGAATGCTCACCCCGATCACGATTGTCTCCAGTCACGCCCGCCGAATGCCGAAGGAGAAGGAGAGGTGACCCTCTCGCAGCTGACGCGGATGGCCCTGCGGATGGATCCGGACCGCGTGATTGTGGGTGAGGTTCGCGGTGCGGAGGCCTTTCCGATGCTCATGGCGATGAGCCAAGGAAACAACGGTTCGATGTGCACGATGCATGCCGACACGGCAAGGTCGGTCTTCCCGAAGCTTGCTGCGTACATGTCCATGGCATCAACCGGCGTACCGGTGGACACCATGAACCTCCTCATCGCCAGCTCCATTCACTTCGTGGTGCATGTCCGGAACGATGACGGCAGGCGGGTGGTGGAATCCATCCTCGAGGTGGTTGATGCGGAGGGCAGTTCCATCATCTCGAACGATCTCTTCTCGCGTTCGACATCGGTTCCGGCATTCGCGTCGATGCGCAGCGGCACCGCCGCACTTCTCGCGGACCATGGCTTCCGCACCCGCAGGGAGCTTTCGTGGGCCTGACTGTCGTCGTGTTGATGATCATCACGGGTGTCTTCCTGGTCATCATGGGAGCGCGTGGGTTGACCCCCTCACGGGTTGCGCCGGCCAGGAGACCGAGACTGGACGACCAGCGCGAGCTGGTGGAGGGAATCGCAGTCTTCGCTGAACTCCTGCGGGATTCCGTGTCCGCCGCGGCGGGCCTTGAGCAGGCGCTTGCCATCACGGCCGAAGCATGTCCTTCCTGTCTGGAACCCCAGGTACGGCGACTGGTCGCCCGGCTCCAGTACGGGCGTGTGGACGATGCCCTGAGACAGTTCTCGGCAGAGGTCGGTCATCCGTTGTGCGACTTCCTGGTGGCGGCATTGCTCATGGCCGTCTCGCATCAGACACGCGACCTCGGCTCGCTGCTCGGCCAACTGAGCGAGAGCGCACGAGAGGAATGCCGTCTCTATCTGCGGGTGTGGGTGTCGCGCGCGCGTACCAGGGCCGCTGTTCGAATCATCTCCGTGAGTCTTGCTGCCTTTGTTGCCGGTCTCTTTCTTCTCAGCCCCGGTTACCTCCAGGCGTACCGAACGCTCAACGGACTCGGCGTTCTCGGGGTTGTCGCATGCGGGTTTGTTTCTGGCCTGGTGATGCTCGACCGGATGGCGCGGTTCACTCCTCCGGCGCGTCTCATCACTGAGAGGAGCGGGACGTGAACCTTGCCCTGGTTGCGGTGGACGAACGGGATCTGGCCCTCGCGGATACGTCACGTGCGGAGGTCTCCCGAAAGGCGATCATCGCGGCGGTGACCGCCACTGTCCTCCCCGGAACGGCGATGGCGTTCGTCGGCCTAGCCGACGGTCCCGGCGGGACCTTCGCGGTTGCCTCGGTGTCCATCATGTTCGGGTTCGTCTCGTTCCGCGGGACATTCGCCCGCATCAGCGCCGTTGCGCGGAGGAAACGCTCGGAGTTCGACCTGTCTGTTGCGGTGCTTCTCGACCTGGTCAATATCCAGATGGCGGGTGGGGCAGGCCTGGAGACGTCGCTGCTGTCGGCGGCGTCACTCGGGGACAGCTGGGCATTCGGGGCCATCCGGACGACATTGACCAATGCCCAGGCCGCGCGCCTGTCGTACTGGGACGTACTCATTGACCTCGGGGGGAAGTGGGGAATCACGTCACTGACCGAGATGGCACATGCTGCCCGCCTCTCCGGCGAACACGGTTCCCGGGTGCGCCAGTCGCTGGTGAGCAAGTCGTCGTCCCTCAGGGCGAGAAATCTGGCCGCGAAGGAGTTCGAGGCCCAGCAGAGGACAGAACAAATGGGACTTCCCATGGTCCTGTTGTTCCTGTCCTTTCTTCTCTTCGTCGGCTACCCGGCGATGTCACAAACAATGGGCTCGCTCTGAGTCCGGAAAGAAAGGGGACGGAATGTCCGTCATCAAGCAGATGCACCAGTACTACAGGATCCGCTATCTCGCATCGCGGGAGAGGGACCGCGAGCGCGGTGAGGTCAGCGCGACAACCATCGTGATGGCAGCTGCGCTGGTTGCCCTTGCGATTGCCGTGAGCACGATCATCACCGCGAAGGTGCGTGACAAGGCCACCAACCTGAATCTCGGCTGACCATGCCGGCATCAGAACGGGGGGAGACCTCCGCACAGCTCGCCGTGATGGCACCGGTGCTCGTGTTGCTGGTGTTCGGGGTTGTCCATGCGGCCGCACTGTGGATGGGCGGCCAGTTTGCATCCGTCATCGCAGGGCAAGGGGCCCGGGCTGTCGCCACGGGAGAGACGGGGAGGACCTTCGCCGACATGGCGGATGCGGTTGAGAGGTCGGCGCACGAATTCGGTGTCGTGCTCAGTGCACCTCCCTCAGTCGAGGTGTCAGGACATTCCGTGTCGGTCACCGCATCCATCCGAATCCCTCGCATCATCCCCGTCTTCGCTGACTCTGTCTCGCGGACGGTCACGGTGGCACGCGAGGAGTTCCTCACGGAGGACGATCGTTGAGGAAGAACCGGGGCTCCGTCACGGTGGAGATGGTGCTGCTGGCACCGGTTCTCGTGCTGTTCGTGACCTTCGTGGTCGCGGCAGGTCGCTTCAACCAGGCGGGAACGACGGTGAGGGAGGCTGCTGACTCGGCAGCCCGGGAGGCTTCGTTGGTTTCCGTGGGGAGAATCATCCCCTCCGGGGTCCGTCGCGCGAGGGCCGAGTTGCGCCGGGGGGCGAGATGGTGCTCTGAAGGTTCTGCTGATGCCACCCTCAGCCAGAGGAACGGCACCAGGATCGTCACTGTCCGGGTTTCCTGCGCCGTCAACAGGACGGGAATCCTCTCGGTCATGGCCGGCCCTGTGCGCGTCGTCGCAGAGTCATCGGAGGTCATCGATGCGTTCGCATTCAGGTGATCGCGGTTCTGTGTCTGCCCTGGTCGTGTGCCTTGCGGCGGCACTTGTGGTTGTCGCGGGAACCGTGCATGACACGGGCCGCATGGTCCGGGCCCATGCTCGGTTGTCGGACGTCGCGGGCAATGCGGCACGGGTGGCGGCGCAGAGCGTGACCGACATCAGGCTCGGCAACCCGAGGGTCGACCCGGTGGGTGCGGCACTGCGGGGAAAGGACTACCTGCGGAGGGAAGGAGTGCAGGGAACAGTGTCAACCGCTGACGGCTTGGTGTCAGTGGCTGTGCGTGAGCGACTGCACATGTCCACGCTTGTCCTCCTCGGAATCGGTTGGAGGGACGTCACTGTCACCCGGACCGCAGTGATGATGTCGGGATGAGCAGATGCAGGAGGACTGTGGGGCTGACTGCATGGACGGCGATCGGACTGCTCGGTGGAGCAGTGGTTCTCCGTGCCGACGCGGGACTCGGTCTGGGTCGCCCGGTTGACCGGTTCGGGTCCTCCCAACTGACCTGGCTCACTGCTGCCGCTCTCCTCGTGTCATGGGGCGGTGTGTCTGTCGCATGGCTGCTGCCGCGGCTGTCCCGGTTCCCTGTGGAGATGAAGCGGCCCAGCGCACGGTCAATCCTCGGACTCGGAACTGTGTCGGCGGTGGCAGTGGTTCCGTCACCGGTCTCACAACAACGTGTGGCGGTCATTGATGTGATTGCACCGGCGGTCGCGTGGTCAGCTCTCCGCAGAATCCTGGAGATGAGGAACGAGCAAGCGTCCGCACGAGACAGCCTGGCCATTCCGCGGAGATTCTCCGAGGAGGAGATGGTGGCCCTCGCTTCGGTTGCCAGGGTTGCGGGGGCACCGCACGCCCTCGTCAATGACGCGGTCGTGGAGCTTCCGCCCGTGCTCAATGCCCTGGTCTCGGCGGCATCAGAGACGGAGGCGCCGAACCTGAGCCACATTGACGACGACTGGCGCGTGATCGTTCGTCTCATGGGTGAACCCTGTGCCGAGAATCGCGACGGAAGACGTGCTGTCTTCTCCAAGAGGAGGTCACTGGAACTTTTGTGCTGGATGGTGCTGAACAGGGACAGGTCAACCCGCTCCGCAGCCCGTACGGCGATGTGGGACCTGGATGTGGCCGATTCGACTTTCTCCACGATTGTTTCCGAGATGCGGCGTGCACTCGCACAAGTTGCCGGCACCGGAATGGATGTGTCTCCCCGGACATATGACGACACCCTGCCGCTGGGGCCGGGGGTCGTCAGCGATGTGGATCTCCTGAATCAAGCAATTGAGAGCGTTGGTCCGGACGGGGCAGGAATTGACAACGTGGTGGAGATGCTCGCGCTCGTGCGGGACCTGCCGTTCGCGGGTACCGCCTACCAATGGGTCGATCTGGATGGTTCGACCACCCGTGTGATCCTGTCAGTGATGCGTGCGGTGGACCTGGTGATCGAGGTCGCGGCCGGCACGGGGCGTGTGGACCATACGCTCGCTGCTACGCGTGCCGGACTCCGGGTGTTGCCGGGTGATGAGCGTCTGCTGGGGCTGCTTCAGTCTCTGGTTTGACCCCGTGGTCGCACGGGTACCCTTCCAGTCATGTTCGGACGCAAGAACCCCGTGATGATTACCGCGGCCGAGGCTCTGCCCGGTCGCACCGACCAGACGATGCCCGTTCCGTCGGAGCACTTCGAGCTGGGCACCCCGCTCGTGGGGCCGTGGCCCGAAGGTCACGAGAGCCTCGTGGTGGGCATGGGTTGCTTCTGGGGTGCCGAGCGCAAGTTCTGGCAGGCACCCGGCGTGCACTCCACCAACGTGGGGTACGCAGGCGGCTTCACCCCGAACCCCGCCTATGAAGAGGTGTGCAGCGGTCTGACCGGCCACACCGAGGTGGTGATGGTGGTGTGGGACACGGCCCGTACATCGCTCGAGGAGATGCTGCGCATCTTCTGGGAGAACCACGACCCCACGCAGGGGATGAGGCAGGGCAACGACATCGGCACCCAGTACCGCAGTGCAATCTACTGGGTGGACGACACCCAGCGTGCCGCGGCGGAACTGTCGCGCGACCGGTTCCAGGAGAAGTTGACTGCCGCGGGGTACGGCCCGATCACCACGGAGATCGCACCGCTCGGTGACTACTTCTATGCCGAGCCGTACCACCAGCAGTACCTCGGCAAGGTGCCGAATGGTTACTGCGGCATCGGCGGAACGGGCGTGTCCTGCCCCGTCGGTCTGCTCTCCTGACTAGTCGACGAAGGTGACCTGGCCGGCGGCGGTCATCTGCTCCTGCGTCGGCTTGCGGTACAGCGTGATCATCACGAGACCCGCGAACAGGTAGATCGCCGCCATCACCTGCCATGCGCGGTCGAAATCGGCGAACACAGCATCGGTGAAGACAGGACGTGTCTTGGTCCGCGCGGCCTCCTCGAGGATCCTGGATGCGGAGATCACGAGTGATCCCGCGAGCGCCGCACCGAGTGCGGAACCGACCTGGCGCATCGTGGTGTTCAGCGCCGAACCCATCGCGAACTTCGCCGGTGGCAGGAACGCGCTCGCCGCCGCGGACAGCGTGGACATGGAACAGCCCACCCCCGCACCGGTGATGATCATCCATGGAAGAAGGTCAGCCAGGTAATTCGGGGTGGGCTGCACCCTCATCGAGAACATGAACGTGCCAAACGAGAGCAGCACCGAGCCGATCATCAGCACGCGCGCGTGACCCCACTTCATCGCCATGCGGCCCATCGGTGCGGCGAGGAGTGCTGCCGTGATCGGTCCGGGAGCGATGGCGAGGCCCGACTTCGCCGGGCTGTAGTGCCACACGGCCTGCAGCCACTGCGTGTTCAGCAGCCACATGCCGAGAAACCCGATGGAGAAGAAGAGCCCGGCGCTGTTCGCCGCCACGACGAACGGAAGCTTGAAGAGCGAGAGGTCGAGCAGGGGGTCCGCAACCGTGCTGCACCGTTTCACGAAGAGCGCGAGGAGCAGGATGCCGCCGAGCAGCGCCGCCATCGTGCGGCTGTCCACCCAGCCCCAGTCGCCGCTCTGGACGATCGCGAGGGTGACGAGGGCGACACCGGGGAAGCCGAGTGCCGTGCCGACCAGGTCGACGTTCTTCGTTGCATTCGGGTCCTTGCTCTCGTGC
>RFZO01000066.1 GCA_009920715.1 Actinomycetota bacterium
GCCAGGCGCAGCGTGCGCTGGCTGGCGTACATGCGCGCGAGCGGGGTCCACTGCGACACGCCGGTTGCGCCGTGCATCTGGATGGCCTCGTCGATGATCTGGCAGGTGCGGATGGGCACCATGGCCTTGATGGCGCTCACCCACACGCGGGCCTCGGCGTTGCCCATGGTGTCCATGGCCTTCGCCGCGCGCAGCACCATGAGACGGCACGCCTCGATCTCGATGCGGGCCTTCGCGATGACCTCGGGGTTCTTGCCGAGACGCGCGATGGGACGCCCGAATGCCTCGCGGGTGAGACCGCGGCGGATCATCAGCTCGAGGGCACGCTCGGCGGCACCGATGGAACGCATGCAGTGGTGGATGCGGCCGGGTCCGAGGCGGACCTGGGAGATCTCGAACCCGCGGCCCTCGCCGAGGAGGATGTTCTCCTTCGGGACGCGGACGTTGTTGAAACGGATGTGCATGTGCCCGTGCGGCGCGTCGTCCTCACCGAAGACCTCCATCGGACCGACAATCTCCACGCCGGGGGTGTCCTTGGGCACGAGAATCTGGCTGTGCTTGCGGCTCGGCGGCCCGTCAGGGCTGGTGAGAAGCATCACGATGAAGATCTTGCAGCGCGGGTCACCCGCACCGGATGCGTAGTACTTGTCGCCGTTGATGACCCACTCCTCGCCGTCAAGTTCGGCGCGGCACTGCAGGTTCTTGGCGTCGGACGAGGCAACGTCGGGCTCGGTCATCACGTAGGCAGAGCGGATCTCGCCGTTGAGCAGCGGCTTCAGCCACTTCTCCTTCTGCTCCGGCGTGCCGACGCGCTCGAGCACCTCCATGTTGCCCGTGTCGGGCGCAGAGCAGTTGAGGCACTCGGACGCGAGCGGCGACTTGCCCAGCTCGACCGCGATGTACGCGTAGTCGAGGTTGGAGAGCCCCTCGCCCGTCTCCGCGTTGGGGAGGAAGAAGTTCCACAGCCCCTGCGCCTTCGCCTTCGCCTTCACGCCCTCCAGCAGGTCGAGCTGGCCGGGGGCGTAGTCCCAGCGGTTCTCGCGGTTCTCACCGAGGGCGTAGAACTTCTCTGCCATCGGCTCGACTTCTTCCTTGATGAACTTCACCACCGCGTCGAAGAGGGGCTTGGCCTTCTCCGACATCGCGAAATTGAGATCGTCGCCCGACTCGAGTCCGGTGTGCATACCTGGCTTCGGCATGGTGCCCCCTTTGCAACCCATCCGCGGATGGAACCTTCGTCCCGCACCCTACTTGCGGGCGGTGCGGGGGCACGAAGGCGGGGCGGTCAGTCCATGCGGACGGTGAGCACGCGGGCGGCGGGGTCGCCCGCGAAGAGGGCCGCCTCCAGCCGGTAGTCGCCGGGCACCAGCACCATCCTGTGCGCGGAGGTGTCCCTGGTCTCGAGAGCGGTGCGGTTCACGACGACACGAGCAGTGACGGTTGCACCCGGCGCTGCGCTCACTTTCGTGAAACCGACCAGCTTGCGACGTGGCACGTCCGCGGGGCCGCCGACTGCGCCTCCGTACACCTGCACGACGCACTCCCCGGCGACCGCACCCGTGTTGGTCACCTGGACATCGACGTGGCCGGCGTCGGGTGCCGCCTCCGCCGCACCGAGCTCGAAAGTGGAGTACCCGAGACCGAAGCCGAACGGGTACGCCGCCCGGTTCCCGTCGGCATCGAGCTTCCACTGCCCGTGCCACGTGTCGTAGACGATGCTCGTTGCGTCCTTGTCGAAGAAGGGCAGGTGCGACTCGTCGGTGGGGATGGCGAACGGGAGGCGTCCCGACGGGTTCACCTCACCCGCGAGCACGTCGGCCAGCGCGTCGCCTCCCTCCATCCCGCTGTACCACGCGAGCAGGACGGCGGGCACCTCGTTGCGCCACTCCTCCATAACAACGGCGCTCCCGCACACGACAACGACCACGGTCCTCTCCTGGCGCGCCGCGACCTCGTGGATGAGCTCCACGTCGGCCGCCGGGAGGCGCAGCGACGTGCGGTCGCCGCCCCGCGCGAACGACACCTCCCCCTTGTCGTTCGGCCTGGCGCGCCTGGGATTCTTGCGGTCCGACATGTTGTGCTCGGCGTCGACCGGCCAGTGGTTGTCACGGATGTACTCCTTGTAGACCTCCACGAGGTGAGGGTCGTCGCCCTTGGGGAACAAGGTGCGGAGGTGTGCGTTCTCGCTGCCGTCACCGATGAACTCGCCCTCGTCCTCCTTGGTGTACCCGACGACCACGATCGCGACGTCAGCGGCGGACGCGATCTCCGCCGCCTTCGCGACGTCGCTTCCGTCATGGTGCACCACGCTGTCGCTGCCGTACCGCTGCGAGAGACCGGCGAGCGGCGTGACCGCCCACGGCGCCATCACGTCGCTCGATCCGCCGTCACCGAGGTTCCGCATGTCGGCGAGACGGCCGACCACTGCGATCCGCTTGGTGCCCGGTGCGAGCGGGAGCACGGGGGTGCTGTCGACCGGGTCGTTCTTCAGCAGCACCATGCTCTTGCCGGCGGCCTCGCGGGCGAGGGCAAGGTGCTCCGGCGCGAGCAGGACCGACTCCGGGTTGCGCGGGAGTCCGCCGACGCCGAACCTCAACATGGTGGACAGGGTGTTCACCACGGCGCGCTCGACCTCGTCGATGCCCAGCTCGCCGCTCTCCACTGCCCTCACGACCGGTTCGTGCCTGATCATCTGGTACGGCATCTCCACATCGAGCCCTGCACGGACGCTCTTCACCCCGTCGCGCAGCCCGAAGATCCAGTCGCTGATGACCATGCCGTCGAACCCCCACTCATCGCGGAGGATTCGGGAGAGAAGCTCCGGGCTCTCGCCGGCCCACTCGCCGTTGACGGAGTTGTACGCGCTCATCACCGCGGCGACGCCCTCGTCGACGATGCGCCGGAAGTGCGGGAGGTACACCTCGTGGAGCGTCCTCTCGTCGCACTGCACGTCCACGGTGAAGCGGGCGTTCTCCATGGAGTTGAGCGCGAAGTGCTTCACGGTCGCCATCACGTGCCTCTGCGCACCGCGCGTGAGGGCCGCGCCGAACTCGCCCACATGGTGCGGGTCCTCGCCGTACGTCTCCTGCGCGCGGCCCCACGCGGGGTGACGAAGCAGGTTCACGCAGACCCCGCCGTACAGGTCCGCGCCGATGACGCGCAGTTCCCGACCGATGGCGTCGCCGATGCGCTCCTCGAGATCGACGTCGAAGCTTGCGCCGCGCGCCATGCTCACGGGGAACGCGGTCGCGGTGCCCACCACCACTCCGCGCGGGCCGTCACTGAAGTGGAAGCCGGGGATGCCGAGCCGGGGGACGAAGCACGCACGGAACGGACGGTGGTGGTAGCCGCCGCTGCCGATGTCGCGCAGCCCGTCCCACGTGGGCACGCCGCCGTCGAGACAGTGGATCTTCTCCTCCGTCGTCATCTGCTCGACGAGAGACTCCGCCTCGGCGCGGGCGGAGGCACCGCCCCTCACGTTGGCCAGGGCTGTGTCGTACGCGGTCGGCATGGACCGAGACCGTACTAAGGAAAGAGCCGCCACCCCGAAGGGTGGCGGCTCCTCCGCGGGGAACGGTGCTGTCAGCTCTGGAAGAGACCGTCGGTGATCATCGGGCCGACGACCTCGACACCCTTCTCGGCCGCCGCGATGGCGGCGAAGAGCACCAGGGCGGCACCGGCCATCGAGACGTTCTTGAAGAACGAGATGGTCTCCATCTGCTTGGCCTGCGGGTCGGTGGCCTTCCAGAAGTCGTGCATCATGAGCGCCATCGCGAGCAGGACCACGGCGAGCACGAGTGCCCCCAGGTCGGCCCACACGCCGAGCACGACGGACAGGCCGCCGGCGAGCAGCATCAGGCCCGACACGGCGTTCGCCAGCTTCGGCTGGGGCACGCCCTTGAACTGCGCGTATCCGGCCATTGCCTCGGCCTTCGTGAAGTGGTTGATCCCCCCTGTGATGAACATCAGCGCGAAGAGGACCCGGCCGATGATGAGGACGATGTCCATGTGATTGTCTCCTTTGTGTGTGGGGCAGGGCCCCGTTGTGTGCTGTGTGCAGGGGGTTGCGCCCCCTTCGATGTCCCGCGCAACCTGAGGGCCGGACGGGAAATTCCTTGCGACCGCAAACATTACGGTGGGCAGGGCCTCTCGGTGTGGATGCCACTAATTTCGGTGTCCCAGCAAGGGAGGCCCCACATGTCCGCAGACCGCAAGCCGGCCACAGCCCACACGGTGGAGCGCAATTCCGCCGCCACCGTGCCCCAGGACCAGGGCGATTTCGAGCGGGTCGCACGCGGGTTCATTGCCGACATTCCCGACCGGCAGGTGAGGGACGAGGCCGGCCGCGTGGTCATGGACGCGAACCGGTACGACTTCCTCGACGGGTCGAACCCGGCGCCCCCGAGCGTGCACCCCAGCCTGTGGCGCCACGCCCAGTTGAACCACCACAGGGGACTCTTCGAGGTGGTGCCCGGCATCTGGCAGGTGCGCGGCTACGACATCTCCAACATCACCTTCATCCGCGGAACGCGCGGCTGGCTGGTGATCGACCCGCTGACCACCGCGCCCACCGCACGTGCCGCCCTGGAACTGGTCAGCGAGCACATCGAGGACCTCCCCGTCACCGCGGTCATCTACACCCACTCCCACACCGACCACTTCGGCGGGGTTCTCGGGGTCACCTCGCAGGAGGCGGTCGACAGGGGCGAGTGCACGGTCATCGCGCCGGAGCACTTCCTCCACGAGGTCGTCGGCGAGAACGTCATCGCGGGGTTCGCCATGGGGCGCCGCGCGCTCTATCAGTTCGGCCCGCTCCTTCCGGCAGGTCCCCAGGGGCACGTCGACTGCGGACTCGGCAACTCGATCCCGCTGGGCGGACCCGGTCTGATCCCGCCGACGGTGGACATCATCCGCACCGGCGAGGAGATGACGGTCGACGGCGTGCGGATCGTGTTCCAGCTGACGCCCGAGACCGAGGCACCGGCGGAGATGAACTTCTACTTCCCCGACCTGAGGGCGCTCTGCATGGCGGAGAACTGCAACCACACGATGCACAACCTGGTGCCCATCCGCGGTGCGCTCGTGCGCAACTCGCTGAACTGGTCCAAGTACATCAACCAGGCGAGGAACATGTTCGGTGGCGATGCCGAGGTTCTGTTCACATCGCACCACTGGCCCCGGTGGGGCAACGAGGACCTCAACGGATTCCTGCGCAACCAGCGCGACCTGTACAAGTGGATGCACGACCAGACGATGCGCCTGGCGAACCAGGGTCTCACGCCCACCGAGATCTCCGCGGCGCTGAGCCTGCCCGAGGAGTTCCTCGCGAACGACCACACCCGCGGCTACTACGGCGACCTCATCCACAACTCGAAGGCCGTGTACCAGCGGTACCTCTCCTACTACGACGGTAACCCCACCAACCTGCACCGCTACACGCCCACCGAGGCGGGCCAGCGCTACGTGGCCGACATGGGCGGGGCCGACCGGGTGGTCGAGACCGCACGCACGTACTTCGACCGGGGTGACTACCGCTGGGTGTGCGAGATGCTCCAGCACGTGGTGTTCAGCGACCCCACCAACACCGCGGCGCGCGAACTGCAGGCCGATGCGTTCGAGCAGCTCGGGTACCAGGCGGAATCGTCCACGTTCCGCAACGCCTACCTGATGGGTGCCCAGGAACTGCGCCAGGGACCGCCGCAGCTGCCGTTCGGCCAGCGCCGGGGGATGCTGATTGCGATGACCGTCGAGCAGATCTTCGACACCATCTCCGTGCGCCTGAAGTCCGAGGACGTGGGCGGCATCTCGCTCGCCACGAACTGGACCTTCCCCGACGTGGGCGAGAAGTGGACCCTCGGCATCTCGAACCGCACGCTGTACCACTCCCCCGGCCTCCACGACGACGGGGCAGCGGTCAGCGTCACGGTGAACCGCTCGACGCTGGTGGATGTGATCACCCAGGAGACGACGTTCGTGAAGGAGATCGAGGCGGGGACGATCACCATCCAGGGTGATGCGTCCGCGCTGCTCGTGATCTTCGGCAACCTGGACGTGTTCGTCCAGGGATTCGCCATCGTGGAGCCGTGACGCCGCGCTAGCGCGCGGGCCCGCCGTTGCGGATGACGACCTCGTCGCCGAGGTAGTCCTGCAGCATGTCCACCCTGCCCTGCGCGGTGTGGATGTTCAGCTCGATCCGCTCCTCCGAACGGCACGAGTGCCGGACCGACAGCACGAACGTCTTGTCGCGCAGCGAGGACGACACCTCGGCCACGCACTGGTCGTGCGAGCGGTCGAGTCCGGTGGCGATGCGCAGGATGCCTGCCATCAGGTCCACCGCCAGTTGGTCGTCGCGCCCGAGCCTGCCGTACTCGGCGTGCGAATCCTTCGGGGGCGACTTGCGGTGGTACCGCGCGGTGAGCGCGATGAGCTCGATCTCGTCGTCGTTGAACCCCATCAGGTCGGCATTGCGGATGATGTAGTACGAGTGCAGGTGGTGCTTCGAGTAGGAGATCGCGTTCCCCGCGTTCGCGAGCAGCGCAGCCGCGCGCAGCATCCGCTCCAGCGGACGGTCGACCTCGTAGTGGCGGCCGACGGCGCGGAGGATGCGGGCCGAGAGTTCGGCCACGTGCATGCTGTGCTCCATGTCCACTGAGCACCGCTCGGCCAGTCTCACGACGCTCTGGTGCGCGGCGTCCACCGGTTCCTCGGGCATCACGCCGAGACGCTGCGCGGTGTCGACGAGCACGCCCTCGCGCAGCGCATAGTCGCTGTACTCCATGGTGTCGATGCCCAGCATCCTCACCACCTCGTCGAGGATGACGACGCCGGCGGCAATGATGTCGGCCCGCTTCGGCTCGATGCCGTCGATGCCGAGGCGCTCCTTGGGTGACTCCGCCCCGAGAACTGCGTCCACCACCCCGGAGAGCTCCCCCGCGCCGAACGCGAAACTGTTGAAGCTCTGCGGAACGGGCCGGTCGCGCCGGGCGGCGGCCACGCGCGCGATGGTCTCGTTGGTGCCCGACGAGAGAACCGTCCTGGTGAACCCGATCTTGCCGAGGTCGTGCGCGAGCGGCGCGAGCGTGCTCTGCACCTTCGCGCGCAGTTTCCTCACTCCCTGCGCCGTCACCTCGCCGCCCGGGAGGTACGCATCGGTCATGCGCACGGCGCCTAGCTTCAGGCTCTGGGCGATGCGGAGGTTGCCCCGGACGGAGAGGCAGAACTCCGTGGAACCGCCGCCGATGTCGATGGTGAGCACCGAGTCCTTCGTGAGGTCGACGGACCGCCCGATGCCGAGGTGGATGAGCCGCGCCTCCTCCGTGCCGCTGATGACCTCCACCTTGATGCCGGTCTCCGCACGCACCGCGCGGAGGAAATCGCGCTGGTTGTCCGCCTCGCGCACCGCACTGGTGGCCACCGCGCGCACCTTCGCCCCGTGCGCGTCCGCGATGCGCTTCATGTGGCGCAGGGCGGCGACACCCCGCTCGATCGCTGCCTCGCTGAGGTGGTCCATGCCGTCCACCCCCTCGCCGAGGCGCACGACCTCCTTCTCGGAGGCGAGAACGTCGAACCCGTTGGTGCCCACGCGCGCCACCACCATGTGGACGCTGTTCGTCCCCACGTCGACCGCGGCGATGACCGAACCCTGGGCGGACGGATTGCTCAACGCGGCTCCGTCCCGGGTGAACGGCGGGTCAACCGGGGGTGAACTCGCTGCCTCCGGCTCCCGTTCCGTTGTCTGGTCTGCCGATTCATTTGTACCGTCTTGCTGGTGGGTTCGCCGTACGTCAACCGAGAACTTAGTTGGCTGGAATTCAACGCCCGCGTACTTGACCTGGCCAGCGAGACGTCCGTCCCGCTGCTCGAGCGCCTGAAGTTCGTGGCGATCTTCGGGTCGAACCTGGACGAGTTCTTCCAGGTGCGCGTGGGGGCACTCCACGACCGCCAGGAGGCGGGAGTCACGACACGCAGCTTCGACGGCCTCACCGCGACCGAGCAGCTCGACCGCATCAGGGCGCGCACCGTGCGGTTGTGCGCCGAGCGGGACCTCGTCCTCGGCGAGGTGCTTGCCGGCCTCGCAGAGAGGGGCATCCGCATCGTCGGCGACGCGGGCCTCAACCCCGCACAACGCGCCGCGCTCGACACGTACTTCGAGTCCCGGGTGCTGCCGATGCTCACGCCCCTCGCCGTCGACCCGGCGCACCCGTTCCCCTACATCTCGAACCTCGCCCTCAGTGTCGGCGTGATGGTCACCGACCCGGCAACCGGCGAGGAGAGGTTCGCCAGGGTCAAGGTGCCCACCACCATCAACCGCTTCGTCGACCTCGGCGACCGCACGTTCGTGCCTCTCGAGGACGTCATCACCGGGCGCATCGCACGGCTGTTCCCGGGCATGGACGTGTCCGCCGCGCACGTCTTCCGTGTCACGCGCAACACCGACCTCAGCATCGACGCGGAGGAGGCGGAGGACCTGCTCGCGGCCGTCGAACTGGAGCTCAGGCGCAGGCGCTTCGGCAATGCCGTGCGCGTGGAGGCCGAGAAGTCGATCGACCCGCGGATGCTCGCCCTCATCATCGAGGAGCTGGAGCTGGACCCGATCGACGTGTACCTGCACGACCGCATCGTCGACAGTGCCGACCTGTGGGAACTTCACCGCATCAACGACCCCTCCCTCCACGACGGCACGTGGACGTCGGTCACCGCCGGGAGGCTCGCAGCGGCCGAGGACAGGGGCGAGTCGTTCTTCAGCGTCATGCGGCACCGCGACCTCATGGTCCACCACCCCTACGAATCGTTCTCCACGTCGACCGAGGAGTTCATCCGGCAGGCCGCGGCCGACCCCACCGTGCGCGCCATCAAGGCCACGCTCTACCGCACCTCGGCGAACAGCCCCATCGCGCGGAGCCTCATCGAGGCGGCCGAGCGCGGCGTGCAGGTGGTTGCCCTGGTCGAGCTGACCGCCCGTTTCGACGAGCAGACCAACGTGGCGTGGGCGCGCGAGCTGGAGCGCGCCGGCGCGCACGTGGTGTACGGGATGGTCGGCCTGAAGACTCACGCCAAGTGCCTGCTGGTGGTGCGCGAGGAGGAGAACGGCCTTCGCCGCTACGCCCACATCGGCACCGGCAACTACAACTCCACCACCGCGCGCACCTACGAGGACATCGGTTACTTCACCGCCGACCCGGAGACCACCGAGGATGTCGCCAACCTGTTCAACTTCCTCACCGGGTTCTCCCGCACGCCGGAGTTCCGCAGGCTGGTCACCGCCCCCACCGACCTGCGGTCCCGCTTCACGGAACTCATCGCGGGGGAGGCAGCCCTCGGCGAGCAGGGCCGCATCTCGATGAAGATCAACTCACTCGTTGACGAGGGGATCATCCGTGCCCTTCGCGACGCAGCCATGGCCGGCACACACATCGACCTCCTGGTCCGCGGCATGTGCTCCATGAGCCTCTCGGGTCTGGAGGGACGCAATGTGCGCGTGCGCTCCGTGCTCGGCAGGTTCCTCGAGCACTCGCGCATCTACCGGTTCGCCCACGGCGACAGGGACGGCGGTCCGCTGTATTTCATCGGGTCGGCCGACATGATGACACGCAACCTCGACCTGCGGGTGGAGGTGCTGGTGCCGATCAACCACCCCAAGCACAGGTCGTGGCTGGACAAGGTGCTCGAGATCTTCTGGCGTGACGATGTGGTCCGCTTCGACCTGGGCCATGACGATGCCTGGCACAGGGCGGGGCCCGACGAGTTCACGTTCGTGCACGATGCACAGGGCCAGTTGATGAGATGGGCCACAGATCTGCAACTGAGCCAGGGAACCCCCAGCCAGTACGACCTCGCGGAGAACGTGGACACCGGGGGAATCAGGCGCCCGAACCCCGGCGTCATCGAGTGGCTCCGGGACCACCTCGGCCGGGACGACTGACTGTTCCCCCGGGCGTTGCCCCCGGTTGGTTCGTGCGACATCTCAGGGCAACATGACCGTGCGACCCTGTGGGCATGAAGAAATTCCTGGTCTCGGTCCTCGCGTACTCGGCCGCCGTGACGGTCGGTGTGTATCTCGCCAGTGGGAACGGGACGGGGACGACCGTCCTGTTCGTCGCAATGTCGGTGGCGGCAACCGCGATGTCAAGGCGCACCGTTTCCGCGGAACCTGCGGAGCACTTTGTCGACCGCGAAGTGATGGAGACCGGCAGGCCACCGCGCATCACCGACTACGACATCGAGACAGTCGACGATCGGGTCCCCTTCTACCTGGCGGACGCCGACCTCTTCTCCCGCGCATCCTGACGCACGGCTCCCCGGTGCGGAAGGGTCGGGCGTAACCTCGGGTCCACAGCGATACCGGGGGAGAGATGGCGCACCGAATCACGGCACCCGCAATCCAGCGAGCGCAGCGCCTGCTGGACCAGCGCGTCTCCGGCCTCGTGCACGTGGACGGCATCGACTTCGCCGTGGAGGCGACCGAGGAGACGTTCGACCCTGTCCCCCACGGTGTCGCGGTCGCGGCGCCGCGGGCACCGTTCGTGATC
>RFZO01000067.1 GCA_009920715.1 Actinomycetota bacterium
ACGGCCGCCTCGTTCTCCCACGCTGCGGTCTCCGCGGCGTACTCCCTGTAGGTCTGCAGCATCCGGCGCACGCCGTCACGCTCGTTGCCGATGATGTCGGACGCGATGAGGCGCGTGAAGGGGAGCAGGTCGCCGTGGGACACCACGTGGTTCACCAGGCCGAACGCGAGGGCCTCCTCCGCTCCCATGAAGTTGCCGGTGAGGCTCATCTCCCGCGCCCGGCGCACCCCGATTGCCTGGGGCAGCAGCACGGTGAGCCCCCAGCCCGGCATCACACCGACACGGGAGTGCGTGTCCCCGAACTTCGCGTGCTCGGAGGCGATGAGGAAGTCGCAGTTCAGGGCCAGCTCGAACCCGCCCGTGATGGCCACGCCGTTCACTGCCCCGATGAGTGGCTTCGTGAGCGCAGGGAACGGCCCGCGCACGCCGGTGGCGTTCGCCTGGCCGTCGGCACCAGTGCCCCGCAGGTTGTCGCCGGAGTCGCCCAGTTGTTTCAGGTCGAGCCCGGCACAGAACGCGGGGTCCGCGCCGGTGAGGATGATCACGTCGACCGCATCGTCTGCCTCAGCGCGCTGCATCAACCGCGGCAGCAGGGCGAGCACCTCGGAGTTCAGCGCGTTGCGCTTCTCGGGCCGGTTGAGGGTGATGGTGGCTATCCCGTCGCTCGCCTCGTACAGGACGACGTCCGCAGTTCCGTGTGTGGTCATGGGGCAACGGTAGGGCACCGGCGGGCACGCGGGCGAGGTCCGGGGCCGGACGGAGCCGTCACGGGAGCGGTATGGAAGACTGACGCCCCATGAGCCTCGTACTTGTCTCGGTCACCGACGGGGTGGCCACACTCACGCTGAACAACCCCGATGAGCGCAACACGCTCACCCAGCCGATGGTCGAGGAGATCACCGCGGCGATGGACGAGATCGAGGGCAACGAAGGCATCGGCGCGCTGGTGGTCACCGGTGCCGCGCCGGCCTTCTGCGCCGGGGCCAATCTCGGCAATCTCCAGACGGCCAGCGGCCAGAGTCTCGGCACCATCTACGAGGGGTTCCTGCGCATCGCCCGCAGTCCGTTGCCCACGATCGCCGCGGTGAACGGCGCCGCGGTGGGCGCCGGCATGAACCTCGCGCTCGGTTGCGACGTGCGCATCGCTGCCCGCCGGGCCAAGTTCGACACGCGGTTCCTCCAGATCGGCATCCACCCCGGTGGCGGGCACACCTGGATGCTGCGCCGCATCGTCGGGCCGCAGTCGGCAATGGCGGCGGTCGTCTTCGGCGAGGTGCTGGACGGCGCCGAGGCCGAACGGATCGGCCTGGCATGGAAGTGCGTGGACGACGACAAGCTGCTCGAGGCGAGCCAGGAGATGGCAGCACGTGCGGCGTCGCGCCCGAGGGCGCTCGTGGAGGTCACGAAGAAGACCATCAGGGACATGCACGACGTGACCACCCATCCCGATGCGGTCGCCCGCGAGCTGGAGCCCCAGTTGTGGAGCACCAAGCAGCCGTGGTTCGCCGAGATGATCGGCGCGATGCAGAAGAAGATCAGCAGCAAGTAGCGGCTGCACGCCGCCCCTGCCGCCGCGTCACCCGAGGGTGATGCGGATCTTCTGGGCGGAGTTCCCGCCGGGACCCGACGGGAGCACCTGGATGTCGAAGTCGCTGCCGCCCGGCGTCCACGTTGCGTTGCGCGGCGGGACCCCGAAGCACTTGGTGCCGATGGCCCACTGGAGCGTGACGGACGGCTTGACCGTTTCGTCCACGGCCTGGTCCGATGCCATCGCGGTGTCGACCGTCTTCAGCGCGTCGCACTGGCCCACACCCGCGTTCGGGATGTCGGGCACGAACGAGAAGCCGCCGAGGTCGTAGAACGCTGCGGTCTCTCCCTCGATTGCGAGCCGCTGCGGGCGGTACGCCTTCAGCCAGAGTGTCTGTGACTGTGCGACCGTGATGCTCGGCTCCGACACGAGGGCCACACCGTCAGGTCCGGTCTGCGACTGGGTGTAGTCGATGTTCGTGTAGTTGGTGCCGTCGGTGGACCAGGCGAAGAACATCGGGTGGGTGACGAAGACGAACCCGGGGCTGGCCGTGAACTCGTACGACTTGCCGTCGGCGGTCTCCACCTTGGCGGTGAAGGTGTGCTGGCCGTTCGGCAGGTCGGCACCGGTGAAGGTGTACGCCGAGCCGAAGTCGTACTGCTTGGCCGCGTCGCCGCCGCACATCTTGCCCTGGCCGATCGACCACTGGTAGTCGCCCGTGTTGCAGGTGTTCCTGAGCTCCACGAAGTCGGCCGGGGCGTACGGGGCGCCGTTGCCCTTGAGATAGGTCTTCGTCACGTTCGAGCCGCACACCGAGGTGATGGGGCTGAACACCATGGACATCGACTTCGTGATTGTCGAGGCGATGTTGTCCGGGGTGGCCTTGAAACCACCGACGCCGTACGCGTTGATGGTGCCGGCGAAACGCGGCTGGGTGGCCTTGTAGTTGGTGAAGATGCGGAAGTTCACCTCGCCGCACGCGGACGTGCCGTTGTCCACCGACACCTGCGGGGTCGGGGTGGACGGATCGGCGGAGTCGACGATGGCGTCGCCGTCGTCGTTCACGTCGAACGCGTTCGGGATGCCGTCATCGTCCTTGTCGCCGCCGAGGGTGTCGTCACTGGCCGCGGAGGAAACCGTTCCCTGGCCGGGCTGTGTCGGTTGGCCGGGCTGACCGGTGGGCGGCGCGAGCTCGCGTCCGTCGGGACCGCACGTCTGGGTGTTGGCCGGCTGGCACGGGTCGCCGACCGCGGCGACGGTGACGGTGAAGTCGCCGCTGCTCACCGTCTGCGTCTTGCCGTACGTTCCCACCCCGACGGGCTTGCCCTTGGAGGCTTTGGCGAGGCTCCCCGTGGTGGTGTCGGCCAGCTTCGCCTTCGCGAGCGCGACGGCGTAGCCCTGCATCGCGGTCACCTTCTTCACCTGGACGGTGCCGATCGCGATCGTCGATGCAGTTGATTTCTTGAGCTTCGAGGTGACCTTGGACGCAGTGGAGGACTTCGTGCCGGACCATCCGACCACGACCGGCCCGTAGTAGGCGCCCTTGCCCTTCGCGGCTGCGGAACTTGCGACCATCTGCATCGTCGCACCGGCCGTGGTGGAGACGCTCGCTGTCTTGAGGGTGATCTTCTGGTTCGACTTGGTCACCTTCGCCGACGCGAGTGTCTGGCCCTTGGCCGACACCAGCAGCACGGTCATGTTCTGGGCACCCTTCATGGTTGCCGTGACCTGGAACGACTTGCCGGCGGCCTTCACCGCTGCGCGGACGGGCGTGATGCCGATGATGCTGACTGCCGCGCACACGGCCATGACGACCGATGCGGAACGACGGGAAAGAACTCCCACTGTTGCCTCCTCGCGTGGTCCCCGCACGGGGACTGAACGTTTCTCAAACAGTACCATCACCCGTTGTGAAAGCGCGCCGTTCCCTCGTCGCGTCGGGTCTGTTTCTCGCCGGTGTGCTCGCGGTGTGCGCCACCACGGCGTCGGCTGCGCCCCTGGAGGTTTCCTGGAACCTCGACCGGATCAATCAGGCAGCCCTGCCGCTGGACGGGAACGCGAACACGGGCCCCTTGACGGGCGAGGGAATCGACATCTACGTCGTCGACACGGGTGTACGCCCCACGCACGAGCAGATCACCGGGCGCGTCGTGGCGGGAATCGACATGCTCTCCGCCGACGGGGCCGCCGCGGTGAACCCCACGGCATCCGACTGTGACGGGCACGGCACGCACGTGGCCACCACCGTTGCCGGGTCCACCGTGGGGGTCGCCACGAGGGCGCGGATCATCGCGGTGCGCGTCCTCGACTGCAACGGTGACGGCGAGGTCAATGATGTCGTCACGGCACTCGAGTGGGTTCGTGACCACCATCGTTCGGGCAGGTTGGCGGTCGCGAACCTGAGTCTCGGTGTCGACCAAGGTGACGACGGACGGGCGATCATCGAGATGGTGAAGGAACTGGCCCAGGACGGCGTGGTCACGGTCGCCGCGGCCGGGAACGGGGACGGCTCTGGCCGGGGCATGGATGCGTGCAGGATCGCCCCGGGCAGCGAACCGGTCGCGCTCACTGTCGGCGCCACCACCAGGACCGACGCGGCCGCGTCGTACTCGAACTTCGGGCCGTGCGTGGACATCTGGGCACCGGGCGGCGACAGGTCGAGCGGTGTCGTCGCCGGCTGGTACACCGACGATGCCGCCTACCAGTCCGACATCGGGACCTCGATGGCCGCGCCACTCGTGTCAGGGGTGCTCGCCCTTCTCGCCCAGCAGCAGCCGGGCCTGTGCGTCGGGCAGGTGTCGGACGCCATCGTCGAGCGGGCCACGAAGGACGTGATCACCGGGCTCGACGCCACCTCACACAACCGTCTGCTCCGCTTGGACACCGCGCCGATACTTGGGGTGCTCCCGCCGGGTCGTCCGTCGAACGTGATCGTCACGCCCGACTCGTCCTCGTTGCTGGTGGGATGGGACGCCCCGTGCGACGGCGGTAGCCCCGTCACCTCCACGAAGGTGTCGCTGATCCATGCCGGGCGCACGGTGAAGTCCGTTCGCGTCGACGGCACCAAGCAGGCCGTCCGCGTGGCGGGCCTCGTGCCGGGGCGCACCTACTCGGTCGTGGTGAAGGCGTCGAACGCCGTCGGTGTGGGCGGTGCGACGGAACGGGTCCGCGCACCGCGGGTGGCCGGTCTCCGGGTGGGCCGCGCAATCAGTGCCGACGCGCTGGCGGGGACGGACACGGACGGCGAGATCGTCCTGCGCAGCCTGACCCCGCGCATCTGCGCCGTCAAGGGTCTCTCCTCGTTCAGGATCGTCGGGGTCCGTGCCGGGAGGTGCCGGTACGCCGTGCGGCTGGCGAACGCCGCCCACGAGTTCGTGCGCACAATCGCCGTCTCGGGATGATTGTCATCCCCTGACAGCAGTCCGTGCGGTGCGTCAGCGGACCCTCCCGGACGGGTGTACGGTGCGCGAAAGGGAACCAGATGGGACCCACCGGGTGGGTCCCGAAAGGGGGCAGTGATGAGCAGACGCCATCGCAACCAGGACCTCGCGCCAGTGCCGCGCGCCGACGTCAGGGCGCACGCCCACAACGAACGTCACCGTGTGCACAGCGAGCTCCATCTCGTCGAGGAGGCAGTGCGCCACGGGCTCGAGCCGCTCGACGTGGAGGAGCCGGGACCGGAATGGAAGCCCGTCCATCACCATGACGCAGAGGTCGGGCTCGAGAAGAGCCGGCGCACGAAGAGCGTGAAGCACTGGAAGACCAAGGAGTGGAAGCGCCGCAAGGCGAACCGCCGTCTGCGCGCGCTCGCGTGGGATCGGCTCGCCGACGCGGGCTGACGACTCGCCCGCCGCGTCAACCTGTCAGCGGCCTAGCCACTCCCTGGCGAAGTCGTTGCGGCGCTCGTGCCACTCCTCCACGGTGAGGCCGTAGCGGACGTGGTCCTCCCAGTTGCCGTTGATCTCGAGGAAGCGTTTCGCCACGCCCTCCTCGCGGATGTGCAGCTTCTCCATGACGCGCCTGCTGTTCATGTTGCGCGGGATGATGCAGATCTCGAGACGGTGGAGATTCAGCTCCTCGAAGGCGAAGTCCGCCAGCACCACGACCGCCTCCGACATGTACGAATTGCCGGCACGCGCGCGGTCGATCCAGTAGCCGATGGTGGCTGACTGCATGGCCCCGCGGATGACGTTGTTCAGGTTGATCTCACCGGCGAACGCGCCGTCCACGAAGATGCCGAACGAGTACTGCGTTCCCGCGTGGCGTTCGCGCTCGCGCGCCGTGCATCGTGCCGCGAAGACCTCGCGGTTCTCCTCGGCGTCGGGCTGGTGGGGCAGCCGCATCGGTTCCCACCTCGTCAACCAGTCACCGTTGCGCCGCCGCACCTCGCTCCACGCCGCGAAATCCTGCGCGACAAGGGGGCGCAGCACGATGCGCCGTCCGTACAGCCTCAGCCCGAGGTTGGAGGAGCGTCCTGGGTGCATCGCCGTCACGGGAGGAGTCTCCCACGCTCGATGACCCCGTCACGAAGGCTCCCCGTTGACACGGTGATCTCGTCCAGCTGGAGCCTGCGCATCAGCCCGACAAGCACGCAGCACCCGGCCACGATGATGTCGGCCCGCTCCCGCGGAAGGCCGGGGTTGCGCACCCTGTCGGCGAGCGGCTCCGTTGCGAGCGTGCGGAACACGTCCTCGGCGGCCTCCCTCGTGAGCATGAAGCCGTGCAGCGCCTGCTCGTCGAGGACGGCCTGGCCGATCTCCACGGCGGCGACCGTCACGATGGTCCCCGCAATGCCGACCACGCGCGAGGCGGTGAGCATCTCGGGGTGGAGTCTGCCGATCTCCTCGAGTTCGTCCTGGACGGCCCCGATGACGTTGGTCAGGTCCTCGGGGCGCGGCGGGTCGGTGGTGAGGTCCGTCTCGGTTGCCGTGACGGCACCGACGGGGATGCTGACGGCGCGGTGGGGCTCGTCGACACCCACGCAGAGTTCCGTGCTGCCTCCGCCGATGTCCACGACGAGCGTGTTCCCCGCGATGCGCGGGAGTCGCCGCAGCGCGCCGGTGAAGGAGAGTGATGCCTCCTGTTCGCCGGTCAGCACCGTGAGGTCCAGGCCGCATGCATCGCGCACGGCGGCCGCAAGGTCGGCGGTGTTCACGGCGCGCCTGCACGCGGCCGTTCCGACAACCGTGATGCCCGTCGCGCCGGCGTCGCGCGCACGTGCGGCGAGAGCCGACACCGCGGCCACGGTGCGGTCGATGGCGGCGGGGGAGAGCCGCCCGCCCGTGGCCAGGCCCTCGCCGAGTCTTGTGACTTCCAACGCGCGCAGGATGTCGCGGCCGCCGTCGGCGACGAGGATCTTGGTGGAGTTGGTGCCGATGTCGATGACTGCGTCGATGCTCATGCGTGCCTCGCCGCGTGCGTGGCCCCGGCCTGCGCCAGTCGACGTGCGACCCATTCGCCGACTGCGTCGTCTCCGCCCGCCAGCCACCACCCGAAATGGGCGTGCAGGCACTTCACCCCGCGTCTCGTGCCGCCGACACCGCCCGACGGCGCCGGACCCGTGTGGCCCGCGGGCATGTGGGCGTCGCGCATCGCCGCGTACCGGCGGTGGATGTCGTCGAGTGCGTCGAGACCGATCTCCGACTCTGCCTCGTCGACCGCTCCGTCAGCCTCCAGACGACTGACCGCGGCAACCTCGACCGCGCCGCACAGCCAGTAGAACGTGGGCATCGGCGTGCCGTCGCGGAGCAACGGCGCGTTGCACAGCACGACCGGGGCGCCCGCGGCATCGCGAACGGCGACGGTGTACTCACCCTGCGGGTCGCGGCCGAGCAGGTGCCGCACCGCGGCTTCGTCGGCGGCACCCGGTGCGTCGCCGGGCAGTCCCATGGGTTACTTGACGACGAGCCAGACGATGAGCGCCGCGAGCACCACGACAACGGGCAGGGCGCGCTTCAGGATGGGCGCGCCGGCGGCGTCGAGGAGGTCGATGGGCTTTGCCTCGGGGCCGTCGATCTTGCGTGGGCCGGCGTCGGGCTGTGCGGCGGGTGCATCTGCGGTTGCGGCCGGGGCGGCGGGCTGCGAGGCGATCAGGGTGTTCAGGTTCTCCACGAACTGGCCGAGCAGCTTGTCGCTGATGTCGGCCATGGCGCCGCGACCGAACTGGGCGATCTTGCCCGTGATGGAGAGGTCGGTGGTGACCTGGACCTTCGTGGACGACGCCGAGACCTCGGTGAGCTGGGCGGTGATGAGCGCCGAGGCGTTGCCCTTGCCGCCCGTGTCACGGCCCTCGCCGCGCAACACAGCCTTGTGGGCGTTGTCGTCACGCTCAACGAAGCTGGCCTGGCCCTTGAACTGGGCCTGGATGGGACCGACCTTCACCTTCACGACGCCGCGGTACGTGTCTCCCTCGACCTCCTGGAGCTCGGCACCGGGGAGGCACGGCGCGATGCGCTCGACATCGGTGAGGATGTTCCAAGCCTCGGCAACGGTGACAGGCACCTCGAATTCGTGGTTCAGATCCATTTCGTCAAGTCCTCGCGTGTGTCGATGTCGTCAGATGACCCTTGACAGGCTACTTCCACGACCAATTCGGGATGCATGTGCATGAGGGTTCTTGCGCCCGCGTCAGGGTCCCCGCCGGTGCTCTCGAGCAGTTCCCACACGTCTGAGCGCAGTTTCACGGGGTTGCCCCTGCGGCCCCCGTAGGTGGCGACCGCGATCGGTGCGTCCGCCGCGGCCACGGCCCGCCACGAGTCCGCCCCGACGAACGGCTGGTCGCCGAGGCCGATGACGACCTGCGCAGCCCCGTGCGCCCGCGCGTGACCCACCGCGCACAGCACGGATGAACGCTGTCCGGTCCGCCACTGCGGGTTCACCACGGTGGTGCACCCCTCGAGTGCCTCGAGAAGTTCTGCGGAGATGTCGGCACCGAGCACCACGGCGCAGTCCTGGCCCGCCGCCTCGACCATGGCCCGCACGGACAGGGTGAGGACGGGGACCCCCCTGATCGGGGCGAGAAGCTTGTGGACGGGCCCGGAAAACCGTTCCCCCGCGCCCGCGGCGAGCAGGACGTGCATCGTGGACGGGCCCGGGGGGGCGGAATCTCGTCCGGTGCGGTGCGGGAGGTTTGTCACTTGGAATAGCCTGCCTCAAATGCACGGGAAGCGCCATCTTGTCCGCGGTGTCGCCGCTGTCACGTTGGTACTTTCGTCCCTTGTTGCGCCCGCCGCGGCGGTCCCGGTCCGTCATGATCTGGCCCCCGCGAAGGTGGATCCGCGCTACCAGATGCCGGGGTACTCCTTCCGCTCCCGCGACGACCTCGCAGTCGATGCCGTGGCCGCTCTTGCGATCGTCATGCGCCAGGACAACGTGGACGACCCCATGTACCTCGCCCTGCGCAGGCTCGTCTCTGACGAGATCGCGGAACGGATGTCACTCGACGCCGAACGGATGCACCGCGCCTGGAGCCGGGCCCCGCGCGACCACCAGATCGCGGGTCTTGCCGCCATCTCCCAGATCGGCGTCCGCTACGTGGAGGGCAAGGAGGACCCGTACGTGCAGATGGACTGCAGCGGTCTGCAGTGGTACGCATGGCGCACTGCCGGTCTCGACATGCCGCGCCAGGCCGTGTCGCAGCAGGACCGTCACATGCGCATCGAGCGCGAGGATGCCGTGTTCGGCGACATCGTCGGCGAGGGCACGCACGTGCACCTCTACCTCGGTGTCTCGCTCGCCATGATCCACGCACCGTTCAACGGCAAGAAGGTGAAGCTGAAGATGATGAGCGAGGCCCAGGCGTCGCGCAGCGTCTGGGCCGATCCCAGCCTCATCGCGCTCTACAGGCTCTGACGCCGGGGCGTCAGTGGATGGCGCCGTCGGTGGAACCCAGCGGGGCCGCGGCGCGGTTGTTGCGCTTGGCGATGATCTCCCCGACGATCGAGATCGCGGTCTCCTCGGGCGTGCGGCCGCCGAGGTCGAGCCCGATGGGGCTGGACAGCCGCGCCAGGTCCGCCGGGTCGGTGATGCCCACTTCCGCCAGTCTTTCCAGGCGTTTCGCGTGGGTCTTCCGGCTGCCCATGACCCCGATGTAGGCGACCGAGGTGCGCAGGGCCGACTGGATGGCGGGCACGTCGAACTTCGGGTCGTGGGTGAGGATGCAGACGGCGTCGCGGCTGCCGAGAAGATGCCCGCGCTGCTCGAACACCGGCCCGGGCCACGACACGACGACCTCGTCGGCCATGGGGAAGCGGCGCTTGGTGGCGAAGATCTCACGCGCGTCGATGACGGTGACGTGGTAGCCCAGCACCTTGGCGACGCGGGCGAGGGCGGCGGTGAAGTCGACCGCACCGAAGATCCACATGCGCGGCGGCGGCGAGAACGACTCGACGAACACGCGCACCGTCGGCGTGTTCTCCAGGTCCTCGGGCGTCGACTGCCCCTGCGGCCCGTAGTGGCGCACCACGGTGCGCGCCGCCTCCAGCTCGCCGAGCGCGTCGCGCGCCGCGATGCGGTCGAGCTGCGGGTCGCCGAGGGAGCCGGAGAGGATTCCCCCGGGCGTGATGGCGAGCGTCGACCCCGTGTTCGGGCCCTCGATCACCGTGCACAGCGCGACGGGGAGGTTCTCGCGGACGCGGCCGGAGAAGAGTTCGTACGTGGACGTCACCGCGTCACCAGGTGAGGGGCTGGATGAAGAGGTGGATGATGCCGCCGCAGGTGAGGCCCACGGCGAACGCCTCGTCGTCGGAGTACCCGAACGTGACGACGCGGCTCTCGTTCTCGCCGGCGAGGATGGCGAGTGCCTCGCTCACGACGGCGCCCTCCACGCAGCCTCCGCTCACCGAGCCGATGACCTCGCCGTCCTCGTTGACGGCCATGGCCGCACCGGTCTCGCGCGGGCCGGAACCCTGCGTGTCGACCACGCGGGCAACGGCGATGCGCTT
>RFZO01000068.1 GCA_009920715.1 Actinomycetota bacterium
TCAAGAGCGTCATCGGGCTTGGAACGGTTCTGCACCTCACCCATGTCCGATTCCACGATTGCCGCCATCCCGTGGCTCCGCCAGATGTCGATGAGCATCGCGATCTCCACCCCATAGCCCGTCACGAAGGACAGCCCGCGAGCAACGTCTGCACGCACCGCGACCTGGCCGCTGAGCGGTTGGCTGAGTGCAGAGAGATCCGCCGACACCTGCGCCAGCAACGGCCGGGCGGTCTGCTCCCCCACCCGCCCGGCGGGAACCGGCCGAGGGTTGCCGTGCTCGTCGACACGCACGAATCCGCCTTTCACGAACACGGTCCCGCTTGCTTCGGCCCCTGCAATCGGCTCCACGAGAGCGGCAACATGCGACACCGCGACGTTGCCGATGTCCGCATCAAGGAACACGTACCAGTCGGCATCGACCGAATGGACCCCCCTGAACAGCGAGTCACCCTTGCCCAGCACCTCACCCAGGTGAGGCATCAGCGAGGGAACGTGGAGCACGTCCACTCCTGCCTCCCGCGCGATCGCGGCCGTCTCGTCCGTTGACCCTCCGTCAAGCACTGTTGCCGACGTGACGAGACCGGTTTCCACGGCCTCGCGTGCCACCCGGGCGGTGCGGGGCATGGAGCCCGCCTCGTTCAGGGCGGGAATCAGCAGGGCGATGCGCACGGCGTGCGCCTAGAGCACGACGGTGTGGGCCACGAGGCCGTCGATCGGCCCGCGCGGGTACACGCCGTAGGCGGGCAGGCGGTTGCGCCAGTCCGCCGGGCAGTGTTCCGGTGCCACCTCCGACAGCGGCTCGAGCACGAAGCGGCGCTCGGCAAACCGCGGGTGCGGCACCGTGAGTTCCTCGCTGTCGATCGTGTAGTCGTCGTAGAAGAGAAGGTCGAGATCCAGCGTGCGCGGGCCCCAGCGCACCTTGCGCACGCGCTGGGCCTCCGCCTCGATCTGCAGAAGCCGGCGCAGCAGCGCGAACGGGTCGAGATCGGTGTCCACCACGGCCGCCATGTTCAGGTACGGACCCTGGTTCTCCGGGCCGCCCACGGGGTCCGTCTCGAACACCTGCGACTGGGCCACCACGTTGGACAGCCGCTCCAGGCCGAACCGCAAGTACGCCGCCCGGTCGCCGAGGTTGCTGCCGAGGGCGATGATCGCCCGGTGGCGCGCAGGCACGCGCATGTCCACCCGCGTGCGGACGATGCGCACCGCGGACGAGTCGATGTCCTCGGGGATCGGCGGGCGCAGCTTCGTGAGGCGCACGTCGGCAACCTCCACATGGTCGAACTGCAACACGCGCTCGGCGATGCGGGCCGCAAGGCGCTCGAGCAGAAGGTCGGTGCTGAGGCGCACCGTCTCTGCCACCGCACCGGTGATCGCGCCGTAGTCGGCCGAGTCCATGAGATTGTCGGTGAGCCCGGCCTCGGCGAGATCCACCTCCAGCTCCAGGTCCACCTGCACCGGCTGGAGCGCCTCGCGCTCGTGCGGGAGAACGCCGACGAGGGCCATGAGGCGCAGTCCGTTCACGTAGATGTGGTCGCGGGCCATTCCCCTTGTCTATCTGCCCGAGGCGCCGCTCCCCACCGCGCGCGACCGCCGCCAGCCCGGATGGACTCCACGGGGGTGCTCATGAGTACGGTGAGCACCATGACCGAGCGCGTCCCCTACGACGAATTCTCCATGTTCGGGGACAACGCGGCCGAGTACGCCATCCCCTACGACACCCCGCCCGTGGTGCGGCGCGAGAAGGTGCTGGTGAGCGGCGGGCGCTCCATGTCCGCCCTGGTGTGGGGCACGGGCAGCCCGCAGGTCGTCTTCCTCCACGGAGGCGCGCAGAACGCCCACACGTGGGACACCGTGGTGCTCGCGCTCGGCGCGCACGGGCACGGCCCGCTGTCGGCAGTGTGCGTCGACCTCCCCGGCCACGGCCACAGCGACTCTGCCGCCCCGTTCGCCGAGGGTGCCACGCCGCTGTCGCAGAATGCCGACGACATCGCCATGGTCGTGCGTGCGCTGGCTCCCGACGCCCGCTGCATCGTCGGCATGTCGCTCGGCGGCCTCACCTCGCTCGCGCTCTCCCACCGCTACCCCGACCTGGTGCGGCGCCTGGTGCTGGTGGACATCACCCCCGGCGTCAACCAGGACAAGACAAAGCAGATCACCGACTTCGTGAACGGGCCGGCCACCTTCCCCAGCTTCGACGAGCTGCTCGCGCGCACCATGCAGTTCAACCCCACGCGCAGCGAGTCCAGCCTGCGCCGCGGCATCCTGCACAACGCCCTGCAGCTGGCGGACGGCAGCTGGGTGTGGCGCTACCGGCGCGAGGACGCACCGCCGTTGCCGGAGATGCGCGACGCGGTCGAGCGGCCCAGCATGAACCCACTGTGGGATGCGCTCTCGGCGTGGGGGGGCAGCGGCAAGCCGATGATGTTCGTGCGCGGCATGCGCCCACAGTCGGTGGTCACCGACGAGGACGAGACGGAGCTTCTGCGCCGCGTGCCCGGTGCCCGCGTGGAACACGTGGCGGAGGCCGGGCACAGCGTGCAGGGCGACACCCCGCTCGAGCTCGCCGCCCTCATCCGCGACTTCGCGCTCTGACCTCACGACCCCCGAGTACCGCGCCGAAGTTGAACCCGTAACGGGAAGTGATCGGCCAGACCGTGGCGCCCTACTCCCACTGGACGAACGAAGGGATGGCAGGTCGGACAATGTTTGCCCTCCCCTATGCCGTCGTTCACCCTGGGAGAACCCTGAAGACACTGCGACAGTTCATAGTGGAACCCATGCGCAGAAAGCATTCATCCACAGTCAAGTTCGGCGCGGCCCTGGTCGCGTCCCTCCTCATGGTCTCCGCCTGCGGCGGGGATTCAGACACCGCCGACGAGGCGACAACGACCGTCGCCGAGGCGACGTCCGACTGCCCCGCAGCCGACCTGAAGGCGGCGGCAGAGGCAGAAGGAAAGGTCAACCTCATCGCACTGCCCGACAACTGGGCGAACTACAAGGGAATTCTCGCGGCATTCGGCGAGAAGTACCCGAACCTCGAGTACCCCGTGGCGAATCCCGACGCTTCGAGCGCCGACGAACTCACTGCGGTCGAGACCCTGAAGGGTCAGGACACCATGCCCGACGCACTCGACGTGAGCCCCGCAATTGCGCAGGAAGTCGACACGAAGGGTTACTGGGAGCCGTACAAGCCGTGCGGCTGGGAAGAGATCCCGGCTGAACTCAAGGATGCCGACGGCAAGTGGGTTGCGGCGTACTACGGCGTGATGGCCATCGGCTCCAACAACACCCTCGTGAAAGAGGCACCGACATCGTTCGCCGACCTGAAGGACGCCAAGTACAAGGGTCAGGTCGCCCTGAACGGCGACCCGCGCGAGTCCGGTGCGGCGTTTGCCGCCGTGATGGCGGCGTCGCTCGCCAACGGCGGGTCGTTCGACGACATCGTGCCGGGCATCCAGTACTTCGCCGACCTCAAGGCTTCGGGGAACATGGCCGGCACCGACGTCACCGAGGCAACCGTGCTCTCCGGTGAGACACCGATCTTCATCGACTGGACGTACAACTACCCGGGTCTCCTGCCGAAGCTTGCCGAGAACGGCATCGAGATCACCACGAACGTGCCGTCCGACGGCGTGTATGGCGGCTACTACGCCCAGGGCGTCGTCAAGGGCGGTCCGAACAACAACGCCGCCAAGCTGTGGATCGACCACATCACGAGCGACGAGGGTGCACTCGGTTACATCGCCGGCGGCGCAGTGCCGGCCCGGTACGACGCACTCGTGAAGGCCGGCAAGGTCACGGCCGACATGACGAAGAACCTGCCCCCGGCGGACCTGATTGCCGGCATCAAGTTCCCCACGCAGGACCAGATTGCGAAGGCAAAGGAAGTCCTCGCAGAGCAGTGGCCGAAGCTCGTCGGCTGATGCCGACTGCAGATGTCAGAGTTCGAACCCATCATCAGTAGTTACCCCCTGAATGGTGAGTTCAGTCCCGGGAGCCGTCTCCCTGGGGTTCCCGGGACCCCGAACAGAAAGGGCAGGAGCGGACTGGTTCCGCTCCTGCCCTTCTTTGGGTGCGTCACCGCGTTCCTCCTTCTCCCTACCTTCGCACTGTTCATGCGGGCAGCCCGACCCGTCGACGGCGCAGACACTCCCGCACTCGTCGACGCCGTCAGCGGCGAGTTCCGCGGGTCCTTCATCTTCAGTCTCCGCATCTCGGCCGCCTCGGCCCTGGGCGGAGCTGTGGTGGGATTTCTTCTTGCCCTCGCAGTCACACGTGTCAACCGCCCGCACTGGGTGAAGAAGCTGTTCGTCGCCTTCTCCGGGGTCGCGGCGAACCTGGGCGGAATTCCGCTGGCGTTCGCGTTCACTGCTGCCCTCGGTGCACAGGGACTCATCACCCGCATCCTCTACCACTGGGGAATTGACCTGTACGGGAACGGTTTCCGGATCTCGAGCTCGTGGGGCATCGTCGTGGTCTACCTGTACTTCCAGATCCCGCTGATGGTCCTCGTCATGCTTCCCGCGATCGAGGGTCTCAAACCCGAATGGGCGGAGGCGAGCGCGGTGCTCGGCGCCGGGGGAACCCAGTACTGGCGACTTGTCGGTCTGCCTGTGCTCGCGCCCTCCATCTTCGGCGGCCTTCTTCTGCTCTTCGCAAATGCGTTCAGTGCGTACGCCACTGCATATGCCCTCTCCTCCGGTGCGTCCGACCTGGTTCCGGTGCAGATCAGGTTCTTCCTGCAGGGCAACACGATCACGGGGAAGGGGAACCTGGGGTATGCGCTTGCCGCGTGGATGATTGTCGTGCTCGCACTGGCCATGGGCGCCTACCTCGTGCTCCGTCGGCGGGCGGAGCGGTGGCGGTAATGAGGCGACGGTTCCCCGTGTGGGAGTGGGCCGTGATCGGTCTCTGCACTGTGTTCTTCGCCGCGCCGATGCTGGCGATGGCACGATTCGCATTGCAGAAGGTTCCGGTCGCGCTGCTCGGTCGGGAGACTCTCTTCTCCCGGTGGACGTTCTCCGGGTTCACGAACACCCTGGCTGACGAGTCGTTCCTCCCGGCGCTGTGGTTGAGCACCCGACTGGGGATCCTGACGGTTGCCGCCGTTCTCGTGTTGATGGTTCCTACGGTTGTGTGGCTGAACCTGACGGCGAACAACTGGCGTCCGGTGGTGGAGGTGGCGAGCACTCTGCCCTATATTGTGCCGCCCATTGCACTCGTGGTCGGCGTGTCCGCCCTCTTCCGGGATGTCGCTCCGTGGATGGTCACGACCGACTACGGGATGATTCCGCTCTACTCAATGCTCTGTCTGCCGTTCACGTTCCGCACCCTCGATGCCGGCGCGAGGGCAACCGACATGCGCACACTCACTGACGCCGGCAGGAACCTCGGTGCGGGCCCGGTTGTCATCCTCATGAAAGTGATCATTCCCGGTATGCGCACCTCGATCACCGCCGCGGCATTCCTCGGCTTCGCTGTCGTCATGGGTGAGTACGCAATTGCCTCGCTTCTGCTGCGCCGAACACTCCCGGCCTACATGGTCGAGGCCCAGGGACGCGAGCCGCAGGGTTCGATGGCAGTGGCGCTCGCGTTGCTTGTGCTCACATCCCTCATCTTCATCCTCCTGAACCGGTCCGACCGCACGAGCGGTCGGCGAGACACGATCGGACTGCCCGCATGACCACACTCGAATACGGCCACGTGACACGTCGGTTTGGGAACGTCGTGGCCCTCGACGATTTCTCCCTCACGGTTCCGGGAGGGAAACTGGTGACACTGCTCGGCCCCTCAGGGTGCGGAAAGACCACCGCCTTGCGGATCGCGGCAGGATTCGACATCCCGGACGGAGGTCGGCTGGTCATGGGCGGCCACGTAGTCAGCCATGTGCCTCCACGACGGCGAAATGCCGGAATGGTGTTCCAGGAATACAGTCTCTTCCCGCACATGACGGTCGCCGAGAACGTCGGGTTCGGCCTCCGGATTCGGAAGGTCTCACCCGCAACGAGGTCCAGACAGGTGTCCGAGATGCTCGAACTCGTCCAGATCGGCCACCTCGCCGGCCGATACCCCCACCAACTCTCCGGCGGACAGCAGCAGCGCGTCGCCTTGGCCCGTGCGCTGGTGTTCGAGCCCTCCGTGCTGTTGCTTGATGAACCGCTCAGCGCGCTCGATGCCCAGGTGCGCACAGAGGTGCGCGACGTCATCCGCGGCCTTCAGTTCAGACTGGGCACCACGACACTCTTCGTCACCCACGACCAAGAGGAAGCAATCAGTGTCAGTGACCTGGTGTGCGTCATGAAGGACGGGAGACCGCACCAGGTTGACACTCCCGAGAACGTCTACATGCGGCCGGCCACCGAGTTCGTCGCCCGCTTCGTGGGCGAGACGATCGAGGTGCCGACACCACGGGGACGATGTCTCGTGCGCCCGGAGAACCTCGTTCTCGTCGCACCCGAGGAAGCACGCGCGATGCCCGGGGTCACTTTCGTCGGACATGCAACCTCAGTGCGGTTCAACGGTTCCACGTGCACCGTCACGGTCGCCGTCCCGGTGGAGGACATCGTCCTGAACGTGAAGGTTCTTCCACACCAGGCCACGCTCACCCGGGTGCACGACGAAGTCGGAGTGGTGGCCACCTCGCTCACCTATGCGCTCTGACCCCGCGGCGCGGATCACTTGCCGAGCAGGAAGTTGCTGACAGCGATCGTCGTGGCGCGGTCGAATCCCACCACCAGGTGACGGCTGGACTTGACGGCGCGGAACCGCCAGTCGGCGCGCTTCGCGAAGGCCTTCACTGCGTTGGGCGACACGATGCCGTCGGTCGCCGACACGTACACCTTCATCCGCGAGGACCGCGCCCCTGTCGCCGCCCTCACCGCCCCCAGCGGCTCACGCATCGACTCCGACATCTGCGCACAGACGAGCGGGACCGTCGCACCGAAGCCGGCGCGGAACACCGTGTCCTCGAACGCCGCGTCGTCGGCGATCATCGTTGCCGCGTCGGCGGCCGACATGTCGCTGCACAGCCCGGCCACCCGTGCCGCGAGCGACGACTCCTTGTCCCCCTGGCCTGACACGGCGACGAGCGGGGCGAAGTCCATGTTCTCGGCGTCCTCCAGGGCGTGGAAGAACGCCCCGAAATCGCCCGACATCACGGTCCTCAGGAAGGCGTGGCGCACGGTGGCCACCGTGGCACCGGCGTTCGCCTTGCCCTCCTCGATGTCGTCGATCACGAACTGCACGCGCTTGGCCGCGTTCTCCACCAGCGGGCACGAGATGTGCGAGGTGCACCACTTCATGACGGCGGCGACAGCGGCGTCCTCCGCGCGCAGGTTCGCGAGCGCCATTGCAGTGGGGGACACTCCGGGATCGACCGGCGAGTCAAGGACCGCGGCGAAGATGCTGGCGGGATGGAGCAGCTTCCATGCGGCCGCGATGGTCGCGCCGCGGCCCCAGCCGACGACACTCACCTGGGCGAGATCCGCCGCGTCCACCAGTGTCTCGAGGTCGCGCACGGCGGCGAGCACACCCATCGGTGCGACATTGCCATCGGTTGCCGCTGATGAACACGCAGCGGCAAACGGTTCAGCTTCCGACGGTGTCGCGAAGTGCGCGAACGTGGCACCGCAGGGCAGCGGGCCCGAGTCGTAGAAGCCGCGCGGCGAGACTGCGATCACTGTGAACTGGTGCGCGGCGGGTCCGACCACGATCGGTGCCTTCTCGGCAAGGTCGCGCGCGGTCAGACCTTCCCAGTCGGGCAGGAGCACGAGCGTGCCGGCGGGCGGGCCGACGGTCGACGAACGGCGGTACGCCGCCACACGCAGGGTACTGTCGTCCCCCTCGCGGACGGGGACGGTGAGCGTGCCGCACTCCACCTGGCCGCACGGCTGCCATGACAGTCGCGGGTCGTCGGCGGAACCTGACGGTGTCGCGGGCGGGGCGGTCACCGTGGTCGGCACCGGGACTGCGCTCCCCTCTGCGGGCCCAGACCCTCCCGCGCACGACGACAGAACCAACGGCACGAGGAGAACCGACAACTTCCCGGCTGTTCCCCGTGCGCGCACCAGCCAACTCTACGGTCGGTGCCAGATGGGCCGCCAGCGGCAACGGGACAGTCAGTCGGCAGCGACGGTGAAGCGGGCCTTCTTCAGGCCACCGTTCGGAACCACGAACAGGCGCTTGGCACCCTGGGCCACCAACTTCCCGTTGCGGTACACCCTGACGGAGACACCCCGCGGCACCGCGACCGTGACACGGAAGTTCTTTCCTGCGCGCACCACTTTCATGACCCTCACGATCGACGAGGGCTGGGAGGACGCGGCAGCTGGTGGAGCGGGCGAGACGACCGGTGCCGAGGGAGCCGCGGGCGCGGACGGTGACGACGGTGTTGCGGGGGCGGACGGTGCCGATGGCATCTGCACTTCAGGGCCCTCGGATGTGTCGGGGTTGCTGCTCACCAGTTCGTCGGGCGCACCGGCCGCAGCCTGGGCAACTCCGGCCGCCGGGGCGTCGAACACGTCGAGGGAGGAGACTGACATCGGTGCGAGATAGAGCAACGAGTTGGTGGTGCCGGAACTGACACCGAGCAAGGCTGACGATGTCGCGTCACCGCGCAGTTTCTCTGCCACCTGGGCGGGTGTGGACGACCGCGCGTTCGCGAGCACCAGCGCCGCCGCACCCGCGACGTGCGGCGAGGCCATGGACGTGCCGCTCAGAGTGCGCACTGCGGTGGTTGAGGTGGTGGCCGCGGAGATGATGGAGCTGCCCGGCGCGAAGATGTCGACGCAGGCTCCGTAGTTGGAGTACGACGCCTTGTAGTCGGTGCTTGTGCTCGCCGCGACCGTGATGGCACCGGGGGCACTGGCCGGCGACGTGAGGCACGCATCGGTGTTCTCGTTGCCGGCGGCGACCACCATGGTGATGCCGTCGGCGACCGCGCGCGCGACCGCATCGTTGATGGTGGCGCTGTAGCCGCCGCCGAGGCTCATGTTGGCCACGGCGGGCTGGCCCGCCACGTGGTGGTCGATCATCCAGTTGATGCCGGCGACCACGCCGCTCACGCTGCCCGAGCCGTAGCAGTCGAGCACCCGAACGGGGACCACTGCCGCGAAGGGCGCCACGCCGTAGGTGGACCCCGCCGCGGTGGCGGCGACATGGGTGCCGTGACCGTCGCAGTCGTTCGTCCCCCAACCGTCGTTGACCGCGGTGTAGCCGGACGTGACACGACCGCCGAACTGGCTGTGGGCGGCATAGACGCCCGTGTCGATGACGTAGATGTTGACGCCCGAACCCGTGGCCGGTCGGGTGATCATGCTGTCGAGCGGGAGTGCCCGCTGGTCGATGCGGTCGAGACCCCATGACGGCGCGGCGACCGGTGCGGACCCGCCGGAGACAGGCACCACCGTGACGGCGTCCGACGGCGTCCCCGCGCCCACGCTGTTGGTGGCGGTCACCGTGACCGAGTACGTGACGCCGTTCGTGAGACCGGGGACGATGCACGACGTGCCCGTCGTGGTGCATGTGCCGGTGGCGGAACCGGCGGCGGCCGCCGTGGCGGTGTAGCCGGTGATTGCTGCGCCACCGTTCGACAACGGTGCTGACCATGCGACGCCGGCACGACCGTCACCCGCTGTTGCGACGACGTTCTGGGGTGCGGACGGGGCGGTGAGTGTGCCCCTGGGGGTGACCGTGACGGTGCCCGACCACGGGCTGTCACCGTAGATGTTGCGGGCCTTCACCCTGGCCGTGATCTGCACGTCGTTCGTGAGACCGGTGATCCGTGCCGAGGTGGCGGTGCTGACTCCGTCGTTCCAGACACTGAAGGCGCCTGACCCGACCGCGTACTCGATGACATAGTCGGTGACGGGCGACGAGAGCGACCGGGATGCTGTCCATCCGAGCGAGACGACGGTGTCACCCGACCTGGCAGTGACGTTGGTGGGTGCGGACGGCGTGCCTGCCAGGCGAGCCGTCGCGGTGACCGTGTTGGACGGAGCGCTCGCGCCCGCCGAATTGTTGGCCGTGACGCGGAACATGTAGGTGTCGCCGCTCACCAGACCCGGGACCGCGCGCGAACGGGCGGATGCATCGACAGATGCGACGACAGAGAAGTTCGCCCCACCGTCCGTGCTCTGCCACACGTCGTAGGAGGTGATCGCCGCGCCGTTGGTGGCAAGCGGCACCGACCACCCGAGCATCGCGTTGGCCCCCGACATGCTGACACTGAGGAAGCGCGGTGCGGAGGGGGCCGTGACGCGCCACGGCGTGGTGGTGGCGGAGGTGG
>RFZO01000069.1 GCA_009920715.1 Actinomycetota bacterium
CTTTGTCTGCGCGGATGATGTCGAGCAGTGCGCCGATGTTCCTCTTGCGCGACGCGACGTCGACGAAGCGCGGGTCCTCCAGCAGGTCGGGCCTGCCGAGAGCATCGACAAGCAAGTTGAAGGTGCCGGCCTCCGCCGGGTGCCCGCTGATGAGGACGTCGCGCCCGTCGCCCACGGTGAGGATGGGGTAGTCGCCCGGCTGGAACGAGCGGATCACGTTCTCGCTGACCTCGCCCTCGAAGAGCTCGCTCTGGGTGTGCTCGTTCACGTACAGCATGGTCTGGGCCATGGAGACGTCGATGTGCTGTCCCTCACCCGTCGTCACTCGTTAGAGGGAGTGCGACAGGGCCGGTCTTGCGTTCGGGGTGCTGCGCACGATGCCCGAACTGGTGGACACCGACTGGGGCCGTGACCGCCACGTCACGTCCGAGGCCGACGACCGCAACGGCGGGACGTTCCGCATCCCGAGCTCACCCTGGGTGTTCTCGGGCTCGGACACGTCCATCCGCGGCATCCCGAAGTACCGCGGCGAGGACAACGCCGCCGTTCTCTCTTCGCTGCTCGGCATGGACAGCGCCCGGATCGAGGAACTCGCCGCCGCCGGCGTGCTCTCCTCGCGCCTCCCCCGCTCCTAGCGTCAGCGGCCGCTGTGGCCGAACCCGCCCCCGCGGTCGTTGGCGTCCAGTTCGTCCACCTCCACCCACGTCACGTCCTCCACCTTCTGGATGACGAGCTGGGCGATGCGGTCGCCTCGGTGCACGTGGTACGGACGCGACTGGTCGGTGTTCAGCAGAACGACCTTCAGCTCGCCGCGGTACAGACTGTCGATGAGCCCCGGGGCGTTCACCACCGAGATGCCGTGCTTCAGCGCCAGTCCGCTGCGCGGCAGCACGAATCCGGCGTGACCGAGCGGGATGGCAACCGCGATTCCCGTCGGCATCAGCAGACGGCCGCCGGACGGAGCGATGATGCCGTCCTCGCGGGCGAACAGGTCGACCCCCGCATCGCCCTCGTGCGCCGCGGCGGGCAGGGGAAGACCGGGGTCGAGTCGCTTCACCTTGATGTCGATCACGCCCACAAAACTACGGTGCGGGCACGGCTCTTCGGGAATCAACGCCCCGCAATAGATTGGTCAAATGCTGTTCTGGATGGATCTCGAGATGACCGGTCTCGACCCTTCCGTCCACGTGATCGTGGAGATCGCCACCCTCGTCACCGACGACGACCTGAACGTCATCTCCGAGGGCCCGGACCTGGTCATCCACCAACCCGACGACGTTCTCGCCCGGATGGACGATTTCGTCACCAACATGCACACCGAGTCCGGGCTGCTCGAGGCGATCCGCACGTCCACCGTCACCCATGACGACGCGATGCGCCAGACGCTCGAGTTCATGAAGCTCCACAGCCCCGAGCCGCGCAAGATCCCGCTGGCCGGCAACTCCATCGGCACCGACCGCAGGTTCCTCGCCCGCTACATGCCCGAGATCGAGGACTGGCTCCACTACCGCGTCGTCGACGTGTCGAGCGTGAAGGAACTGGTGAAGCGGTGGTACCCGGGCCTCGAGCACGCGAGGGGCGCGAAGGGCGGCATGCACCGCGCCATGGACGACGTGCGCGACAGCATCGAGGAACTGCGGTTCTACCGCGAGAGGGCGTTCCGTGCCGCCGCTGACGGGTCGGCCAAGTGAGCAGGTGGACGAAGTGAGCGGGGGCACGAAGCCCACGAAGTCGGAGCAGCTCCAGGCGACCGACGAGATCACGGAGGTCGCACCGGGCATCCTGCGCACGCAGCTTCCGGCGAACATCACCGGGCTCGGCCACGTGAACATGTACGTGATGGAGGACGAACGCGGTGTCACCGTGGTCGACCCGGGAATGCCGACGAAGTCGTCATGGGTCGCCCTGCAGGAGAGACTCGCCCAGATCGGCGTCCCGCTGCGGCGCGTGCACACCGTGATTGTCACCCACAGTCATCCCGACCACTACGGCGGCGCCGAGCGCATCAAGGCCGAGTCCGGCGCCGACATCGTGACCCACCGCCTGTTCCGCACCTTCTACGACCCCACCGAGCCGCCCGACCTCTCGGTGGAGGACGCGGCAACCTTCATGCGCAGCCCGTTCGACCCCCCGCCGTGGGGTGGCGAGCCGATGCGGATGGAGTTCGGCCGGAGGATGAAGTTCCGCATCGCACGTCGGTTCCCCTCGCTGCTCCGAGTCCCCACCCCCACGGTGCGGATCGGCGATGTCGAGCGCGTCACCCTGGCCGGACGGGAGTGGGTGCCCGTCCACACACCCGGCCACACTGCCGACCATCTCTGCCTGTTCGACCCCGAGTCGGGGACGCTCCTCAGCGGCGACCACGTGCTGCCCACCATCACCCCGCACATCAGCGGGCTCACCGCCCACGGCGACCCGCTCACCCTGTTCTTCGATTCCCTCGACAAGATCGCCGCCTTCTCGTCCGACGTGCGGGTCTCCCTGCCCGCCCACGGCACACCGTTCACCAACACAGGCGAACGGGTGGAGCAGATCAAGCAGCACCACCGCGACCGGCTGGACAAGATCCGCAAGGTCAGCATCGACTTCGACCGGCCCGCAACCGTGAACGAGTTCGCCCAGCACCTGTTCTCGCCGCGCGCGCAGGGGTCAATGGCCGACAGCGAGGCCTACGCCCACCTCGAGCACCTCAGGATCCTCGGTGATTTCGAGCAGCGCGACGTGGACGGCGTGTACGAGTACGTGATCAGGAACTGACGCCAACCCACGCTGCCGCGTGGACCGTGCCACCAACCGTCATCTGCACCGACACACCGTCGTCACGCACTGACGAGCGCACGAGCTCCTGGCCGGGCTCCACCTGCACAACGTGCTCCACAACGGCGCGCATGCCCGAGCGGACCGCGACATCAGAGGCGAGGTGCTCCTCCAGCACCTCCCAGTAAGCGGCATTGTTCATGTGCCCGACCGCATCGAAGTCACTGAACCGCAACGGCCACGGTGATGCCGTGGCCGACGGGGACACGAAGTCCTTCTCGCGCAGCAGCAGGCGCGCACCGACTGTGCGCCCGGCGGAGGATTCCGCGAGGATCCCGGCGACATCGGCGGGAACCCTGCTCGGCTGCAGGCTGTCGCGGTCGACGTGCACCCACAGTGCGGCCGCGTCCACCAGCACCTCTCCCTCGGGCGAGGAGATCCGCGTGCGCCTCTCCGCCCAGTGGGATCCGATGCCGCCGCACCACGTGACCAGATCGACCTCCTGCAGGTACTGCGGGAACCTGTGCACGTCGATCACGGTGCGCCGCACGACCCACCAGTGCGGGTCGCTCCACTCGGCATCCCTCGTGTCGTCGTTGGAGACATCCTGCAGGTACCTGGCCACGGCATCGAGCCGCAGCCGGCCCTTCGGGGTGGCGTCACCCAGTCGCACCCTGCGCCGCGCCGTGAAGGTGCGGCCTGTGCGCGTGGGCCCGGTCATCTCGAAACTCCGGGCGGCCGCGGCGAAGGACATCCGTGAAACCCTACTCCCGCAAGGGAAAGAGCCTCCCCCGGGCCCCGGGTTCGGGGGACCCGATAATTCCCCTTGACCAGCGGGACCGGGCTGTGGTTGCCTATCGGGGTCATGAACAGGGCTCACGCGACCGCAACCGCAGCAACCACGGCAGCAGCCGTGGTTGTCGCCATGCCGTCGTCCCCGGTTGCCGCGATGTCCTACGGCACGTGGTTTACCAAGGCCGTGAAGCACGCGAATAAGCGTCTCACCCGGCCGCCCTGTGAGGTTTCGCACTAAATAACAGCGAAACAAACGCTCCAGAGGCCGCCGGGTTACCAGCCCAGGCGGCCTTTTTGTTTGCCCCGATTCACCCAGGTCTCTTCCCCTCAGGAAAGGAAACAGAAAACATGTACACAGCAGTCAACAAGGACATGGGAGGCGCCAGCCTCCTCGAGCAGCCGATCACCCTGTCGGCGAAGCGCTGCTCCGACGGCAACGGCACCCTCAGCTACCTGTTCTTCTCGGAGGAATGGGTGGACGTTCAGCGCGCCAAGGCGATCTGCGCGAAGTGCTCCAGCAAGGCCGAGTGCCTGTCGGGCGCTCTCGAGCGTGAGGAGCCCTGGGGCGTGTGGGGCGGCGAGCAACTGGAGATGGGCCGGATCATCGCGGGACGCAAGCCCCGCGGGCGTCCGCCCGTGAAGGCCAGACAGGTGACACAGGTCGACGAGGTACCGGTTCCCGCACACCTCGTGGCCTGAGTGCCCTCGTAACCTGAGTGCATGGACGGGATCCGCGCGCGCAGAGCCGCTGTCGCGATCCTCATTGCACTGATTGTTGGCGTCGTCGGGGGATGGGCCATGAGCCGGTCCTCCGACGACGTCGACGCCAATCTCACCGATCCGGGCCTTGTGCCCGGTCCGGGCATCGGCACCAATGTGGACTCAACCGGCCGGCAGTTCACCTTCGTCGGGATGATCCCCGTGGGGTCGCGCGACACGGTGACTCCCTCCACCGGGGGCCTGCCCGCCGTCGTGAACTTCTGGTACTCCACCTGCCAGCCCTGCCGGCGGGAGATGCCGGTCCTGGCGGCCGCAGCCAACAGGTACGCGGGGCGGGTCGCCTTCATCGGGGTCAACCCGAACGACACCCCCGAGTCGGCAACAACGTTCCTCGACACGTACGGGGCCACCTTCCCCAACTATCTGGACAGAGCAGGTGAACAGCTGGCCGAGTCGCAGGTCGGCACGATGCCCACCACCTTCTTCCTCGACGCCCGGGGGGAGATCGTCACCATGCATGCCGGGGAGCTGACCGAGGAGGACCTCACCGGGTACCTGGTGCGGGCAGGGGTGTCGCCGTGATCGCCCTGGAGGGGAACTTCGCCTACAGCTTCCTGCTGGGTGTCCTCGCCGCGGTGAACCCGTGCGGCTTCGTGCTGCTCCCCACGTACCTCGTGTACTACCTCGGGGCGGAGACCGCCGCCGACAGCCCGCGCGGCGTCGCAGTTGCCCGGGCCCTGCGCGTGGGCACGGCAGTGTCGGCGGGCTTCGTGTCCCTCTTCCTCGTGGTGGGCATCATCACGCGCGTCTTCACCGACGCCATCCAGCAGAACGCCAAGTACGCATCCCTCGCGGTCGGCATCGGTCTGGTCGTCATGGGCATCGCCATGCTGCGCGGATGGAAGCCCCGCATCGCCACCCCCAGCATCACGACTGAACGGGACCGGACCACACGCAGCATGTTCATGTTCGGCCTTGCATACGCGGTCGCCTCGATCGGCTGCACCATCGGGTTCCTCACCTCCGTCATTCTCGGTTCGGTCGGTCGTCACGGATTCGCGAGCGGGGTGCTGAGCGTGGTCCTCTACGGCGCAGGCATGGGACTGCTTGTCACCTCGCTGACGGTAGCCATCGCACTCGCGAAGACAGGTTTCGTGAGGTTCCTGAAGCGGGGCCTCCGCTATTTCGACACCGTGTCGGCAGTTCTCGTCATGCTCACCGGTGCGTACCTCACGTGGTACTGGTGGGGCGCGATCACCGAACGCGGCGGTGACTCCGTCATCAGCCGCGTGGACGGGTGGCAGTCGTCCATCGCGTCGTTCCTCCAGCGGCAGGGCGCATGGCGCCTGGCAGTCATCTTCGTGGTCGTCATCGGGGGTGCCGCAGTGCTCGTGCGCCGGCGGCCCGGTCCGGAGGCCTGACCGTGCAGTTCTCCGAACTTCTCTCGATGGAGGGTGTGCGGGAGGAGTGCGACCTGCGCGGCCCGTTCGGGTTCATGGCCTTCCACGGCGGCGAGCTCGAGCAGGTCACCGACGTGATCGCCCGCGCGGCGGCGGAGCGCGCCGGTGCGTCGTACTACGGGGTGCTGCAGCCCGACAACCTGGAGTGGCACATCCCGTCGCACCGCGTCACGTCCGACCAGTCACCGTTGCTGGAAGGCTTCCTCTCGCACGTGCAGGTGGTGGTCACGGTGCACGGGTACGGTCGCGCAGGGTTCTTCACGTCGCTCCTGCTCGGCGGCGGGAACCGCCGGCTGGCCGCGCACCTGGGCGGGATCATCCGCCGGCATCTCCCCGCCTACGACGTCATCGACGACATCGACCGGATCCCGAAGGACCTCCGCGGCCTGCACCAGGACAACCCGGTGAACGTGCCGCCGCACTCGGGTGTGCAACTGGAGCTGCCGCCGCGCGTGCGCGGCTCGAGCCCGATGTTCTGGGACTGGGAAGGCCCCGAGCCTTCACCGCACACCCAGCGCCTCATCGACGCCCTGGTGGAGTGCGCGGTCACCTGGCCCGGCTGAGCCGCGTCAGGGGGCGAGGCGACCGATCGTCCAGCCGTCCCCGGTGCGGGTGTAGCGGAACCTGTCGTGCAGGCGGCTCGGCCGTCCCTGCCAGAACTCGATCTCGTCGATGGTGATGACGTAACCACCCCAGTGCGGCGGGCGCGGCACGTCGCCGTCACCGAAGCGTTCCTCGGCGGCCGCGATCAGACGGTCGAGCTCCGACCTGTCGGCGATGGGGGCTGACTGGGGTGATGCCCACGCACCGATCCTGCTGGCCCGCGGACGTGACGCGAAGTACGCGTCGCTCACGTCGTCCGGCGCGGTGCTGACCGTCCCGCGGATGCGCACCTGGCGGTGGATCTGCAGCCATCCGAACACGGCGGCGACCGGTGCCCCGCCCGCGATCTGGAGACCCTTCGTGCTGCGGCGGTTCGTGTGGAACGTGATCCCGTTCCCGTCGATCGCGCGGGCCAGCACGATGCGCGAGTCGGGCGCGCCGTCCGCATCCACGGTGGACACGGTCATCGCGTTCGGTTCCGTGCAGCCGGCCTCCTCGGCCTGGGCGTACCACTTCAGCAACTGCGTCACCGGGTCGTCGTCGAGATCGGCGCGGTCGAGTCCCGCAGTCTCGTACTGGATGCGGAAATCCCCGATGCCCACCCGGGTCACCTCGGGCGGATCTCTGTGGCGCCGCGCATGTAGGGGTGCAGGACCTCGGGGATGCGCACGCTGCCGTCCTCCTGGCGGAAGTTCTCGCAGATGGCAGCCCACACGCGCGGCACGGCGAGTGCGCTGCCGTTCAGGGTGTTGGCGATCTCTGTGCCCTTCTGTCCGGCGCGCTTGAAGCGGATGTCGCCCCGGCGCGCCTGGTAGTCGCTGAACCAGCTGACGCTGCTGACCTCCAGCCAGCTGTCGCAACCGGGTGCGTAGACCTCCAGGTCGAAGCTGCGGTGATGGCTCTGTCCCATGTCGCCGGTGCAGATCTCGATGATGCGGTACGGCAGGCCGAGACCGGCGATGAGCCTCTCGGCGCGGTCACGCAACTCGATGAGCAGATCGGGACCCTGCTCGGGTGTGGACAGCGCGAGGATCTCCACCTTGTCGAACTCGTGCGCGCGCAGCATGCCACGCGTGTCGCGGCCGGCGGAACCGGCCTCGCGCCGGTAGCAGCTGCTGTGTGCCATGAAGCGCAGGGGCAACTGTGCCTCGTCGATGACCTCACCGGCGTACAGCGACGTGAGCGGCACCTCGGCGGTGGGGATGGCCCACAGGTCGTCGCGCTCGATGGCGTATGCGTCGTCGGCGAACTTCGGCAGCTGGCCGGTGGCCGTGAGAGTGGCGGTGGTGACGAGGGACGGTGGTCTGATTTCCTCGAACGCATCGGCGTTCATGTCCAGTGCGTACTGGCACAGCGCGCGCGACAGCGTGGCCCCCGGGCCGCGCTGCATGGTGAACATGGCCCCCGAGATCTTCGTGGCCCGCTCGTTGTCGAGGATGCCGAGCGCGGCGGCCGTGTCCCAGTGGGGCACGCGCTGGTGATCGGCAAAACGCTCCGGCATGTTGACCGGACCCTTGACGAGCGGGTTGGCGGAATCGTCCGCACCGTCCGGCGCATCGGGATGGGGAAGGTTCGGGATGCGCAGCAGGCACTCGCGCAGGGCCGACAGAACCGACTCCGCCTCGCCCGACAGCGCAGCCTCCCGGTCCCCCAGCGCACGGCTCTCCGCCTGCAGTTCCTCGGCCTCCGAGGTCCTCCCCTCGCGACGGAGGGCACCAACCTGCTTGGAGAGTTCGTTCACGCGGGCACGGATGGTGTCGCGCTCCGCGGTGATCTCGCGCGAACGGCCGTCGAGCCGCACTGCCTCGTCGAGTTGCTCGAGCACGTCCCTCTTTCCGCGGCGCGCAAGGGAGGCACGGACGGCCTCCAGGTCGTTGCGCAGCAGACGGACATCAATCACAGGACTGTCAGGTTATCGGCGGCCTCCTTCCGGGGCCGTCTTGTTTGGCGCGGCGAGGCGGCGTTCGTAGTGTGGAAACCGTGAACGGAGTGGTCGTCGAGAACCTCGTGGTGCGGTACGGCGACGTCACCGCCGTGGACCATGCGTCGTTCACCGCACCCGCCGCCAAGGTCACCGTGATCCTCGGCCCGAACGGGGCCGGCAAGACCAGCACCATCGAGGTGTGCGAGGGGTTCCGCAAGGCTGCGTCCGGTCATGTCTCCGTTCTCGGGCTCGATCCCTCCGCGGGTCACCGCGATCTCACCGGCCGGATGGGCGTGATGCTGCAGGGCGGCGGGGTGTACCCGTCGGCCAGGGTCCGCGACGTCATCGCCCACTTCTGTGCGCTCCACGACAGGGGCATGGACGCGCACAACCTCGTCGAGCGTGTCGGCCTCGCCCACAGGGCGGGGGCCACCTGGAGGCGCCTGTCCGGTGGCGAGCAGCAGCGCGTGTCGCTCGCCCTGGCTCTCGCGGCCCGGCCCGACATCGCGTTCCTCGACGAGCCGACCAGCGGTGTCGACACCGACGGCAGGGACATCATCAGGGCCGTCGTCCGCCAGCTCGCCGACGACGGTTGCACCGTCGTTCTCGCCAGTCACGAACTGGCCGAGGCGGAGAGGATTGCCGACAACGTCGTCCTCTTCCGCAGCGGGAGAGTCATCGCGTCGGGGCAGCTGCAGGACCTCCTGCAGCGCCGCGGCACGGTCGGGTTCTCCTCCTCATCGGCACTCGATGCGGTCGCGCTCTCTGCCCACCTCGGCCACGGAGTGAACCCACGCGGCGGCGGCCGGTTCGAGGTGGACGCACCGGGCACCACGCATCTCGTCTCCATGCTCACGGGCTGGCTGGCCGACAACGGCCATCCGCTCGATTCGCTGGATGCGGGCACCGAGACGCTCGAGGACGCGTACAGGCGGCTCACGGGGGCGGGGTCATGAGACGAGTCCTCGTCCAGTTCCGCGCCGAGACAATGCTCGTGGTCCGCAACGGGGAGCAGTTGCTGCTGACACTCGCCATCCCCGTGATGCTGCTCACCTTCTTCTCGCTTGTCGATGTCCTCCCGTCCGGCACGCAGGACCCCGAGGATTTCCTGCTGCCCGGTGTCATCGCCCTCGCCGTCATGTCCACGGCGATGGTCAGTCTGGGCATCGCCACGGGGTTCGAACGCAGCTACAGCGTGCTGAAGCGCCTCGGCGCAACCCCGCTGACGCGCGGCGAACTGGTGGCGGCCAAGGCTCTGTCGGTGGCGGTGGTGGAGGTTCTCCAGGTCGCCGTGCTCGTGCCGCTCGGTCTTCTTCTCGGGTGGGAACCGGGTGGCGGCAACATCGCGCTGGTGGTGCCCGCAGTGGTGCTCGGCACGGCCGCGTTCACCGGCATCGGGCTGGCACTCGCGGGAAACCTGCGCGGCGAGATCAACCTGGCGGCCCAGAACGGTCTGTACCTGGTGCTCCTGCTGCTCGGGGGAATGGTCATACCGGTGTCGTCGCTGCCCGCCCCCCTTCGCACCGTCGCAGAGTTGCTGCCTTCGTCCGCACTCGCGGATGTCGTGCGTGACGCGCTCACCGGCGCGGGAACGAGGCCCGGCGCGTCATGGGTGGTGCTCGCCGTGTGGGCGGCGGCCGCCCCGGCCGTCGCCGCGCGCACCTTCCGCTGGGACTAGGCGCGCAGGGACATCACGGTCACGGAGTGGCCGTTCAGTTCCGCCTGCCTGACCCGTTGCCATCCCATCGCTGCATACCACTCGGTCTCTGACTCGGTGTAGAGCCACAGGTCGCACGCGGCCCTGCTCACCGCCGTCTCCACGAGTGCACGTCCCAC
>RFZO01000070.1 GCA_009920715.1 Actinomycetota bacterium
CCACTCCCGCCACACCCTCGCCGTGAAGGATGGAGCCCGCGAAGCCTGAGGCCCCCGTCAGGTCCCCGCCGACCCGAAGCTGGGCCACCGAGCCGCCGCACTGGCGGAACTCCATGTAGGTGAAGATGAGGTCACCCTCGACGGAGAAGTTCTGCTGCGGCGTCGAGGTGTCGTCCTTGTCGAAGTAGATGCCCTGCGCGTGCAGGTCACCGTGGATGGTGACCTCGTAACCCCCGTCGTTGTAGAAACCGCCGCGCACCAGCAACGATCCCTTGACCTCAAGGGTGCCCGTGACCGTCACGTCGCCGTCGCACACGAGGTTCCCCTCGTAGGTGCCCGAGATTTCGCCGTCCGCAGGGATGACGGAGCCGCCTCCGCCCCCCGTCTCGAGGCCAGCGATGATGGTGCCGAAGCCGTCAGTAGAGATGGACATGGTCGTGGCTCCCGTTCAGTTCAGGCGGATGAGGAAGGTGAGGGCACCCGCCGTCGTGTTCGTGACGGTGACCGACTCGAACACGGTGGGGGCCAGGCCCGCGACGACGTTGTGGACGATGTCGACGGTGCCCGTCGCATCGACCCACGTCGCACCGACCTGCTTGAGGACGTAGACGATGGGGGCGTACCCGAAGTCGTGCGTCAGCGTCACGCTGTCGCCGGGGTTGCCGTTCGCCGCGAGCAGTTCGGTGTCGTCAAGCGTCACGACGCCCGCCCGCAGCCAAGCATTGAGGTCGCCCTCGATGGCCGAACGGAGTACCTGGGACGTGTTCGGCAGGTAGACCGAACCACCAGGGGCGATGTACCGGTCCTCGCCGCGACGGCCCTCGGTCTGGGCCTGAGCGACGAACTTCAAGTCCCGCAGGTAGATGGTCGTGGACGAGACGTTCGTGACCTTCATGGGATGCTCCGGTCGGCGGGACACCCGATGCCCGCACTACGACCGTCGCCCCGTATAGGCATCGCATCGCCGGGTGGTGCTCGAGGAACGGTCGAACCCTCATGCGTCTGCCCGTTCCGTCACCCGCCCTACCGGGTCTTGCAGGCTGCCCGCTTCGCGTCGGTCAGTCCGCCCATGTTCACCGGCGGCAGGTCGGCACGGACGGCCTTCTTGTCGGCACCCGCCGGGAGGGGAAGGGTGATCCCCGCCTGCGCCTCGATGTCCGCGACCGACACGGCGTACCGCTTCGGGTCGGTCGTCTCGAGCTTGCCCACGTTCGGGAGGATGAACGCAAACACCTCGCCCGTCACCGTGTCCACCGCGACCTTGAACAGGCTGTCGGGGACGATGACCTTGTTCGCCCCGATGGTCTTGCTCGTGCCCACGGCGTAGATGTTCCCCGCGTAGACCGCGAACGTGTGGCCTCGCTCCCACGTCCACGCCCGCACGGTCGTCTCGATGTACTTCCACACGCCACGGTTCACGTTCGGAACCTGGGGCGACATGTTCGACAGGAGGAACGACTCGTACTCGACCTGCTGGTTCCACGACATGTCGCCGTCGGGGGCGAGGTGCCCCTGGTCGTAGCCGGACTTCGCATAGTCGGAGGTCTCCGCCCGCTGACCCTTCGGGACGGCGGCGTGCGCGACGAACGCGTTGGTGCGCGGGAAGCACCCGAGGGCCTCCTCGGGGGTCACGGTGTACGCGACCCACGTCGCGATGCGGGCGTCGTTGTCGTGCTGGAGGGCGAACCCCTCGAGGCACCGGTCGACCACGTTCGTTTTCGTGGATGTGGGTGCGCCCCACGGCATCTCGTCGGCGCACGCCGTCATCGGGAGGTTGGCGCGCTGGTCCCACGCCAGGGCGGGACGGACGAGGGGGGCGGTCATGCCCCGCCCCCGGTATAGGCCGTCCACGGGGAGGTGGAGCCCGAAGCCGGACTTGAACCGGCGACCTGCTGATTACGAATCAGCTGCTCTGCCAACTGAGCTACTCGGGCGTGGACTGCACCCTACCCATCCTATACGCGTTGCCAGCATAGCACCGAGGCCACCCATGTCCGACACCCTGCGTTCCAAGATCGTTCGGCTAGCCCACGCGAACCCGAACCTTCGCCCACACCTGCTACCGCTGCTGAAGCAGGCCGCTGGGGATGAACTGGTGTACGGCAACAAGGACCGCCACGGGTCGTTCTTCCTCACCGCGTTCGCGTTCGGTTCTACCGGCCCCGAAGACGACAAGCGGTTCCTGGACGTCTTGCGGGATGAGGTTGACGCGACGCTGCGGAAGTACCACATGGACCGGTTCGTCTACCCCCGGCTGGACAGGGTCGAGGATGGCGTTCTGCTCGTGTGGTGGGGCGGGGATAACAACTTCTCCTCGCCCGACTCCATGGATGATGACGACCGCGACTCCGAGGCCTACTGGGAGTTCGAATCTGTCATGGAACAGGCGTTCGAGTCCACCGCCCGTAAGATGGGCCTGCCGCGTACTCGCCGAATGAACCACGCTGCGGATGTCAAGGCCACCTGATCAGGCGAACACCTGGGTGTCGCCTGACGTGCCTCCGCACGCCGTCCACACGTCGTACCCGACCCACACGCGGGGCGTCCAGGTGCCGTCGGGGTGCCGCACGTCGCACAGCACCCCGCGACCCGAGCGGCCACGTTCGTAGTAGGTGCAGAACGCGGTCGTCATCCTCCCCGTCCCCTCGTACGCGCCGACGGGTCGGCACAGATGGCCGTGAGTTCGCCTCCGCGACCTGAGCGCGGCCCTCAACGCCTGTTCCCACCAAGGATCTTGACGGGTGTGGGTCCGATTCGGCGTCCGACGGCGTACCGGTGACGAACCGGAGCGTACATGCAGCCCGCCGTCGAATCCCGCACCGTCACCGCACGGGGCGTAGCCTCCGCCGCGTCCTTCGGGATGCGGTCGGAGAACTCTGCCCACATCTTCAACATCCTGCGTTCGACCCTCTACTCGAACAAGGTCCTGGCCGTCCTCCGCGAGTACTCGGCCAACGCCTGGGACGAGCACCGCGCGGCGGGCATCCCCGACCGCCCCATCAAGGTCGTCATCCCGACGGCCCTCGAGCCGACCCTCCGCATCCGCGACTACGGGCGGGGGCTGTCCGAGCAGCAGGTGTTCGAGGTCTACACCCAGTACGGGTCGTCGACCAAGCGTGACTCCGACGACGTCGTCGGGTGCCTCGGCATCGGGTGTCTTCTGGAGGGGCAGCCCATCGTCACCCTGAGCGGGATGACCCCCGTGGAACAGGTCAAAGTGGGTGACCTGGTGCTCACGCATCGGGGGCGATACAGGCGTGTCTACGAGACGATGACGCGGCACCACGTCGGAAAAGCGTGCCGCATCTATCTCGTGCAGAACAATAAGCCCCTTGTCCTCACGTCGGAGCACCCCGTCCTCGTCAGCAATCACCTCGGCGATGTTCGGTGGGAGCGTCCCTGCGACATCGTCGGGGGCTACCGCAGCCGGAAGAAGGGTGTCGGGTCGTGGAACACCTACGCCGTGCTCCCTGCCACGCTGGTCGAGGAGTCCGGCACACTCGACGTGCGTGCGGTCCTCGGCCCACAGTATGAGTGGGTCGATGGCGTCTGCACCCGGACGACGAAGTTCACGAACTTCGGCCACAAGGGGAAACCTAACGTCAACGCAACTACTCGCGTCACCCGATACCACGGCCTTCCCGAATCCGTCCCTCTCACAGAGGAGGTCGGGTGGCTTCTTGGCCTTTATGCTGCCGAGGGATCTGCGACCACGAAAATGGTCGTGGTGTCCCTGTCCATCAACGAAGGGGCTCTTGCTGAGCGATTCTCATCTGGGATGCGGGACACATTCGGGTTGGAGTTCAAGGCGTACCGACGACCGGAGAAGTCGACTTTGGAACTCGTGGCCCACAGCGTCCCCCACGCGGCCCTGCTCTCCGCCTTGTGTGGGAAGGGCGCGAAGAACAAGCACGTCCCCGAAGTGGTGTTCCTCGGCACGTCGGATGTCCGTAAGGGGTTCCTCCGAGGGGTGTTTGACGGGGACGGGAGCAGCACCCGCTCTCGGTTCGTGTTCGGAGTGGCAAGCCCGGACCTCGCGTGGGGTGTTCGCACCCTGATGCACGTCACAGAGGGGAAGTGGGGAAGTGTGGGGCACCTCCCTGAATATGGGCGGTGGAGTGTGCATTACAAGCGCGACGCGAAGTGGTCGTACGCCTTTCAGAAGGGTGACTATGTGCTGCGCCCGATCGAGAGGGTCGAGCACTTCGACCTCGACGCCGACGTGTTCAACTTCAGCGTCGAGGAGGACGAAAGTTACATCAGCGATTTCGTCCTCCACAACTCAAAATCCGCATTCGCGTACGCCGACGCCTTCACCGTGACCTCGTGGCACGGGGGGTCGAAGTCGGTCTACGTCGCCGTCCTCGACGAGACGAACGTCGGCACGATGTCCCTCATACACCGCGAGCCGTGTGACCCGTCTGAGACGGGCGTCGAGGTCAGCATCGCCGTCGTCGTGTCCGACTGCGTCCAGTTCCGGCGCGAGGCGGAGGGTCTGTTCCCCCACTTCGCCCCCCGTCCCGACATCAACCTGACCCTCCACAAGTCGACCCTCGTCGAGCGGTCGAAGCACGGCGGGGTGGGGGGTGACCGGTGGGTCGCCGTCATGGGGTGCATCCCGTACGCCCTCGACCTGTCATCCGTTGCCGACACCCTGCGGAACCTGGGGTACCACTCCCTCGTCCACTACGCGGGCGTCCTGCGGTTCGACATCGGGGAGGTCAGCATCTCGGCCTCCCGCGAGTCCCTCGAATACACCAACCGCACAAAGGAAGCCATCGTCCGCAAGATTCAGGCCCTGCTATCCGACATCCGCGACCAGGTCGCGTGTCTCGAGATCGACCCGTCCCTGAACGACTGGGAACGTCGTCTGGCCGTGTGCAACCTGTTGCGGGTCTGCGACTCACACATCCGGTCGAAGTGGTCGCAACACCGCGTCACACTGTTCGCCCGTGGGGGCCTGGGCGACGACAACAGCCCCAAGACCTTCATGATGCGCCGACTCAACCGGTACACCTCCAAGCCCCCTGAGGGCTGCTGGAACGTTGACGTGTCGGAGAAGTCCCGCATCGTCGTCCGCGACGTCAACCGGTCGCACCAGGGGTACCAGATCACGCACGAGGACCGCATCGTGTACCCGTCCAGCCGCACGACGACCGACGCGACCATCGTCGAACTCGACGCCTTCCTGAAGGCGGCGGGCCTCCACGGCATCCCCGTCGTGCGGATGTCGGAAATGCCGTACACGTCGCGCACCCGTCGTAGGACCTCGTCGGGGGTGGCCACCCCGGCGAAGGCCGAGCGGCACTTCGCCCTGAAGGAGTCCTCCATCGGGTCGTACAATCGCCACGCCCCGTCGTCCAACTGGGAGTCCATCGCGCACACGCCGTCCGACGCCGATGTGTACGTCGTCCTCGACGGGTTCCGCCCGCCCGACGAGTTGTCGTTCGCATCCAAGGTGCGGGTCGACCACGACCTGCTCGGCTGGCTCGGCCAGCCGATGCCCCGCATCATCGGCCACCGCAAGTCTGCGACCAACCCGGTCGTGGACGTCCCAGGCATCCCGTACGACTCGTGGCGGGAAGCGGCCATCAACCGCGCCCTCGAGGCCAACCCGGAGAAGTCCGCCACCTTCCGCAACTACCAGCGGCAGGAGTTCTTCAACTCGATGCGCGGGTGGCGATACCAGAACCCGTCGTCGAAGGCCTTGACCGAACTGCTCGATGCCCTGAACCCCGGTGGGGCCATGCACGACTTCCTGTCGCAGTTCCCGGATATGGGCGGGTTTGACTACGACACCCGGATGCGGAACCTGTCGGAAATCGTGCCGAACGGAGTCCAGCGGGGGCTGGAGGCCGTATACGCCCGCTACCCGCTCCTCGACCCTGCGAACGGAGGTCCGACCCTGTCCGTCCTGCTCGAGGCGGGTCGGCGGAACCACTGGATCGCGTACATCAACCTCATCGACCGCACCTGAACCCACGGAGTCCCAAGGTCATGTCCACACCCTCCTACACCATCACCAACGACAACGTCACCGTCATCATCGGCGGGCGCGTCATCACCGTCCGTCGCGGCGCGGTCAACTTCGATGCCGCCCGCAACGCCGTCCTGAACGAACAGTGGGACGGCATTGAACAAGTCCTCGTCCCCGGCCACGCCGTCCAGCGGTGGCTCGGCAACGGGTTCGCGTTCACCGACGGCGTCATCACCTACGGGGAGGACAAGGTCGATGCCCGCCTGTCCGAACGCCTCGTCCGCATGGCCGAGGCCGGCGACGACCCGACCGCCTGGATGAAGTTCTGGCGGCGACTCCAGAACAACCCGTCGATGCGCTCCGTCGAGCAGCTCTACGGGTTCCTCGAAAACAAGGGCATCCCCGTCGACGCCGAGGGCTACATCCTCGCGTACAAGTCCATCCGCCCCGACTGGAAGGACCACCACAGCGGGAAGTGCGACAACAGCGTCGGGAACGTGTTGCAGATGCCCCGCAACAAGATCAGCGACGACCCGAACCAGGCGTGCCACTACGGCTATCACGTGGGCGCGCTCGAGTACGCCAGCACCTTCGGCGGGTCGGGCGACGGCATCCGCATCGTCATCTGCCGCGTCGACCCCGCCGACGTCGTGTGCGTCCCGTACGACCACTCAATGCAGAAGGTCCGCGTGTGCAAGTACGAGGTGGTCGCCGAGCACAAGGACCGCACGCACCTGTCCGACACCTTCGAGGACATCAGACCCGAGGGCGTCATCCCCGAGAAGGACGCCGACCTCGACCCCGAGGAGGACGCCGAGGTCCCGCTCGATGGACGCAGCCTCGCCGACCTCCGCGCCTACGCAAAGTCCATCGGGGTGAAGCGCATCAACAACATCCTGGGCGGCAAGGCGGGCCTCATCAAGGCCATCGTCGCGGCGCGGGGCTACTGATGGTCGGGTGGGGGGAATACCCCGTCTACGTCGGGCAACTCGTCCGCTTCCGCGACCCGACCCACGCGGGCTACCGCTTCCTCGACCGCATGGCGGCGGGGGTGGTCGTCGAGGTGGACGAGACCCCCGCCCCGAACCGGGACACCCCGTACGTCACCGTGAACTTCGGGTTTCGGACGGCGTGCGGCGGCCCCTACGCCTTCGAGGCCGTGGACGCCAGGGCGTTCGACCTCCCCGAGGTGTGCGACTCCGTCCTGAAGGCCGGTTGCCTGGCCTACTTCATGCAGCCCGTCGTCACCCACGACCGCAGCGACGCCCCCCACCACGTGTTGTCCTGGCACCACCCGTACGAGCGGTTGGAGATCCGCATCCGACCGTCGGGTCTCATCAACTGGTACTACCAGGGACGGGGCGGGTGCGGCGGGAACGAGGGGTGGACGCGCTACGACCCCCGCAAGAAGGGGGGGTCCCCCTGGACCCATCGGTAGCATCAACCGACCGTGAGGCGTACGATGTCGTGGCACGCAAAGATTCGGTACTGGGTCGGTCGACGGGTGGGGTGGACCGCACAGGGCCGTTGGATGGACTGGGTCGAGGTGCCGTTCACCCGAGTCGTCGTCGCCGTCCACTGCTTCTGGCTCGCCCTCACCGGGGACAAGTACCTGTTCGACAGGTACGGGATGCTCGACCACCCCGACGGGGATGACCGGTGGTTGACCTCGTACCGCAACCACAAGCGACTCGAAGTGCTCGAGGCGGCGTACTCGCGGGACAATGACGGATTGGTGCGGGTGCTTGCCGAGCAGCGGCTCATACAGGTCCAGGCCCTGCGCCGCGAGGTCACGACGATGCGGGAGTCCCTCGAGCAGAAGAACCGCGCCCTCGATGCGATGCACTACGTCTGGTGTACGGGCGGGTGCGCCCGTGGACAGCACCGGTACTGCGACGCCGAGGCCGACGGCACGTTGACCCGCGACGCGGTCACCGAGGCCGTACGCAACGCCCTACGGCTCGTGACCCGGTGGAACAACGTCGAGTACCGCCGCGCCGGCGACGGACACCACCCCATCCGCGTCGAAGACATCAAGTGAACGACACCGCCCCGCACTGGCGTAAACCATCATCCCCCGTGTGCGCCGCCATTGTAGTCGGGTGCCGTGGCACATCCCGACGCTGTCGGATGCCCGTCCGCGATGAGGGCGGGTTATGCAAGCACCACCGTAGGCAGGACCGCCTTCCGACCGACCCGTGTCCGGTGTGCGGGTCACGGTCGTGGTCGTCGACTTCGCGCAGCACGCCGGGAGCCGTCGAATGGCGGGGCGGGTCATTCAGGTGTGGCCTGTGCGCGAGTGAGGCCAGGGCGGACGCCGCCGTCCGTGCGCTTCGGGACGCCCTGCGGTACGCCGAGGGGGTCACCCCCGGTCGGGGTGCCGTGGACGACGTCGCACAGCACTTGCGGGACCGACTTCGGGGCATCGCCGAAAATGATGTCGGCGGGGGGTGACCCCCATGCGTCCTCCCCCCGCCGACCCGTTTGACCACGCCGATCAGAACTTGAACGCGCTGCCCGCCGAAAACTTGCCGACCTTCTTCGCCGCGACCTGGATGACCTCGCCGGTATTCGGGTTCTTCGCGGTGCGGGCGGCCCGCTCCTTGAGAGAGAAGGAACCGAAGCCCTGGATGGTCACCTTGCCGCCGCCGGCAACCTCGGCGGTGATGGTGTCGATGACGGCGTTGACGGCTTTGGTCGCGTCGGCGTTGCTGAGGCCAGCCTTGGCGGCTACAGATGCCGCGAGTTCGGACTTGTTCATGGTGTAGTACTCCGTCCCGGCCGGGGAGTCCGGCCCGATGGACGGTTGCACACTACCCGCCGCCAATTCTGGTCCGACCCCCACACCCTTCGGTGTATCCGACCCTGAGGAGGACCCCATGTCCACGAAGCTCGTCCGAGGATCCAAGGTGTTCATCAACCCCGACGCACGCGAATCGTGGGGCGTCCGCGTATTCGACCCCGACTGGGCAACTGTGTGCCGCCAGCGGGACATCGAGTCCGGCAACACCATGGACTGCGCGGGCGAGCCCCGACTGTATTCGGATGTCCGCATGTACGACCCAGGGATCGACGGTGACGACCTCGTCACCGTCACGGAAGTCCGTGGAAAGGCGTCATACCTGACCGTCCGGGGGGTCTACCACGCCCCGACATCCCTCACCAAGGGCGTGACCTCATCGGGGAAGATCTGCTGGTTCCGCTCGACGGACGTGGTCGCGGCCGTCTGACCGTCACCACCGTTGGCGTAGCGGGACGTGTCGGGCCTCGTGCTCAAGCGCCGCACGGGCGAACTCCTCCGCCATCGTGGACACGGCGGCGTCCCCCCACGTGTACCACGGCCACTCCAGCAACACCACCGCCACGTCGTGCGCCACGTCGTCCGCACGCACCCGTCCGACCATCCTGGCGGCGACGATGCGGGCGAGTTCTACCTGACGGACGATGGACACGGGATGACTCCGCAGGTATAGGGCGGGAACCCGATGGGCTTACGGCCCCGCAGCGGTGTTCACATTCGTCGCGGGGCACAATCACTCCACCCCGACGTGGGGTGCTTGTGCCCCGCGTGCGGGTATATCGACACCGCCGACGAGATCCACTCGTTCGGTTCAGGAGACCCCCCGTGACCGACCCCAAGACGACCCTCGCCCAGGCCAACCCGCACGCCATCGTCCTGGAAGGCCACGATGACGCCCTCATTGGCATCGTGTGGTTGCCCGGTCAGACCCGACCCGTCGCTCTGTACGACGACACCCTGCTCGCCGAGAGCATCCTCGACCAGAACCCCGACTGGTCGATGGACGATGCCTACGATTGGATCGACGCGAACGTCCCCATAGGTGTCAATGCCCCCGCCGTCATCGAGGTCATGGCCGACGCCGACGAGCTGGACGACTTCATCTGCTGGTCCTGAGACCCATGCGGTGATTACTTCCGCACCCTGATGGGCAGGAACGGGGACGCACCACGCCTGCCCGTCGGGGGTTCGCCGTTGTCGGGCGGGAAGGTTTACACCTACTCAGCCGGAACAACCACGCCGCTTACGACCTACACGGACTACACCGGCAACA
>RFZO01000008.1 GCA_009920715.1 Actinomycetota bacterium
CCGATGGTGCGGCGCGACTTCTTCGAGATCATCGAGCACTCGGTGTCGAACGGCATCGGCGTGAAGTTCTCCACCAACGGGGCGTTCATCGACGCGGAGAACGCGCGGCGGCTGGCGGCCATGGACTACCTCGACATCCAGATCAGCCTCGATGGCGCCGACGCCGCGACCAACGACCCTGTGCGAGGCGAGGGATCGTGGGACACCGCCATCCGCGCCATGGACAACCTGCGCGACGCGGGCTTCGGTCCGTTCAAGATCTCCGTCGTCGTCACCCGCCACAACGTCGACCAGCTGGACGACTTCAAGGTGCTCGCGGATTCCTACGGCGCGCAGCTGCGCATCACCCGCCTTCGCCCCGCGGGCCGCGGTGCCGACACCTGGCACCAGCTGCACCCCACCAACGCCCAGCAGCGACAGATCTACGAGTGGCTCCTGCGCCACGGGGAGAACGTGCTCACCGGCGACTCGTTCTTCCACCTCAACGCGCTCGGCGAGTCCCTGCCGGGGCTGAACATGTGCGGTGCCGGTCGCGTGGTGTGCCTCATCGACCCGCTCGGCGACGTGTACGCGTGCCCGTTCGTCATCCACGACGAGTTCAAGGCAGGCAACGTGCTCGATGCCGGTGGTTTCACCGCCGTGTGGCGGGAGAGCGACCTCTTCACCGGCCTGCGCGAGCCCCAGAGCGCAGGTGCCTGCGCATCCTGCGGTGCGTTCGACGCCTGCCAGGGCGGCTGCATGGCGGCCAAGTTCTTCACCGGCCTCCCCCTTGACGGACCCGACCCCGAGTGCGTGGGCGGCGACGGCGAGCTTCTCCTCGCGTCGGTGCCCGTGGCGCTGGCACCCCGGCCGTCCCAGGACCACTCCAAGCCGGCGCGGACGCGCGTGACGGTACGTGCGGGCGGGGTCAATTGACGTGGACGTGTTCGTCGCGGTCGTCGCCGTCGTCGTCGCCTACTTCTGCGGGACCATCCCCACCGCCATCGTCGTCGCGCGGTCCAAGGGAATCGACATCACGACGTTCGGCTCGGGCAACCCGGGTGCGAGCAACGTGGGCCGCGCCCTCGGCAAGAAGTACTTCGTGCTCGTCATGGCGGTCGACGCCGCCAAGGGTGCCGTTCCCGCCGCGGTCATGCTGGGCAACCGTCCGCTCGCGTACGCGTGCGGGGCGGCGGCCATCGTCGGCCACATCTTCCCGGTGACGCGCGGCCTGAGGGGCGGAAAGGGCATCGCCACGGGCGGCGGTGTCGTCCTCGCCGTCCAGCCGCTCGTGATGCTCGTCGCGTTCGCATCCTGGATGCTCATCATGGCGGCCACGAAGAAGGCCTCCGTCGCGTCGATCGTGGCCGTGCCGGTGGTCGTGGCGGGGTTCATCGTCAGCGGGACGCCGGGCTGGGAACTGTGGAGCATCATCGGTCTCGGGATCCTCGTGGAGATCAGGCACCTCTCGAACATCAAGAGGTTGCTGCAGAGATCCGAGCCCACCATCTCGGGCAAGAACACATAGTCTCTCCCGCGTGCTCCCCGAGGTCGTCACGTTCTTCGACTGGCTGAAGGACTACTCCGGTTCGCCCTGGTTCTACGCGGTGATCGTCGCCATCGCCGTCCTCGACAGCGTCGTTCCCATCGTCCCCAGCGAGACCATGGTGATCATCGGGGGCGTGAGCGCGGGTCTCCACGATCTCTGGTGGCCGCTCGTCGCGCTTGCCGGTGCGGGCGGGGCGTTCGCCGGTGACCTGCTCAGCTACGGCATCGGCCGGCGGCTGAGCGGCCGACTCCGGCGGCGGTACGAGCGAACCGAGAAGGGCCGACGGCGCCTCGCGTGGACCGAGCGCCAGATCCGCGAGCGCGGCGGCGTGCTGCTGGTGACGGCGCGGTTCATCCCCGGCGGGCGCACTCTCCTCACCCTCACCTGCGGGATCACGGGCCAGCCGCGGCAGTGGTTCACTCGCTGGACCGCCGTAGCGGCGGTGATCTGGTCCTCCTACGCCACGATGCTCGGGTTCATCGGGGGAAGGACGTTCCAGGACGACCACACGAAGGCGTTCCTCGTGGCGTTCGCCATCGCGATCTCCGCCACCGTGCTCATCGAGACGGTGCGGTTCCTCCTGCACCGCCTCGGGCGGGCCGGCGGCGCGGACGGGCAGCCGCAGTGACTCTCGTCGTCGTGCCGCTCGGTTCGTGGGAACAGCACGGACCCCACCTGCCACCGGACACGGACTCCGTCATCATCACCGAGGTCGCGCGTGCCGCTGTGTCCGGCCGTGCCGGCGTGGTGCTCGCGCCGACGATCCACATCACCGCCAGCGACGAGCACGCAGGGTTCGCCTCCACGCTCAGCATCGGCACGGAGGCGATGGCCGCGTCGCTGGTGGCCATCGCGCGGAGCGCGGCATGGGCAACCGGTGTCCTGTTCGCGAACGGCCACGGCGGCAACACCGACGCCATCGCGATCGCGCGGGAGGCGATGGACCACGAGGGTCTCGTCCACGACGAGTGGTCGCTGCCGGCATACGACGGCTCCGACCTCCACGCGGGGCGCACCGAGACCTCGGTGATGCTGCACGTGTCACCGGGTTCGGTCGACATGTCGCGCGCGGTGCCCGGCACCGGCGGCACCGCCAGCGAACTCCTCGCCCCGATGCGGACCGGCGGCGTCCGTGCGGTCTCCGCCACCGGGGTCCTTGGCGACCCCACCGCGGCGACCGCCGTGCACGGGAAATCGGTCTTCGCGATGTGGGTCTCCTCGCTCGCCCGGAGGATCGACGCACTGACCGCGCAACGGGGCACGCAGTGACGGCCGGACGGCTACTCGCCGCGGACAGGCACTGGTGGAGGTCGAAGGACAGGCTCGGCCTCGTCGCCGGATCGCCCGGCACGTACTTCCGCGTCACCGAGGACGGCGCCGCCGTGCTCGACAGCATCGAGAGCGGCGAACCGGTCGCGCAGTCGGGCCTCGTCGACAGGCTTGTCGCCGCTGGTGCAGCGCACCCGGCCCCCGGCAACCCGGTGCCGGCGCACGACGTCACCGTCGTCATCCCCACGCACTGCCGCACCTCGGCGCACACCGAACGGCTCTCCGCATTGGTTGCCACCCTCGCACCGCTCCGCGTGGTGGTGGTGGATGATGCGTCCCCCGTCCCGCCCTCGCCCGCCGGAGCCGACGTGCACCGCATGACGACCAACTCCGGGCCGGGTGCGGCACGGAACGCGGGCCTCGCCGTCGTGACCACGCCGTTCGTCGCGTTCGTGGACGACGACGTGACAGTCGATGCCGCGGCGGTGCTCGCCCTCACCGGGCACTTCTCCGACCCGAACGTCGCCTTCGTCGCCCCCCGCATCGTCGCGGCGGATGACGGCAGGTTCGTCGCCGCGTACGAGCGCAGCCGCAGCCCCCTCGACATGGGCGGCTCACCGGCGCGCGTGCGGCCCGGCTCCGTCGTGCCGTACGTGCCGTCCGCCGTGCTGGTGGCACGCACCGCCGCCATGCAGGACGGCTTCGACGGGTCGCTGCGCACCGGCGAGGACGTGGAGTTCGTGTGGCGCGCCACGAGCGACGAGGCGCAGTGCAGGTACGAACCGACCGTTGAGTGCGCCCATGCGGTCAGGCCGTCGTGGGCCGCCCTGCTCGCGCAGCGCTTCTCCTACGGGCGGAGTGCGGCGGACATCGACCGTCGACGGCCGTGGTCGGTCCCCCCGGTGCGCGGGCACCTCCTCCATCTTCTCCCCGTCGTTCTCCTCCTCGCGGGTCAGTTCATCTGGGCTGTCGACGCGGCTCTCGTGTCGGCAGTCTTCACGTTCGCCTCGCTCAGGCGCATGCGTCTCGGCCGCCGGGAGCTGCTCTCGATCGCCCGGCTGAACCTCGTGCTCGCCACTCGGCACGTCGGCAGGGCCGTGACCCGCGAGTGGTGGCCGGTGCTCGCCGTGCTTTCCTTCGTCTCCGTCACCGCGCAGGTGGCACTGCTCTTCTGTCTCGCGATGTCGGTGATGACCGACATCGTGCGCATCCGGCCCGACAACGTGGCACTCCACACCCTGCTGCGTGTTCTCGACCCCCTCGCCTACGGCGCGGGTGTGTGGGCTGGCGCGCTGCGGAGTATGTCGCCGCGCTGCCTGTTGCCGGTGGTCAGCCTGCGCTTGAGGCGTAGCGGCGGCTGATGTCGTTGCAGTCCTCGCACACCGACTCGGGGATCAGTTTCCAGCGCATCAGCTGACCGAAGATCACGCAGCCGAGGCAGAAACCGAGGAACGCCTCGAGCGAGGCGGCCACGGCGAGCATCGCCACCGCGACGTACGCGGCGGTCTGGAGCCCCAGCACCCACAGCACCGACGCGGTGACGGTGAAGGCAGCCCCGATGCCCTGGGCGAATCGCTTCGGCGGGCCGGCCACGAACCTGTGCGTGCGCGTGATGCGCGGAGTGATGACCTGCGTGGCGAGCCGTCCGAGCGGACTGAGCAGCGGGCCGGTGAGCACCCGTGCGACGAAGCCGTAGGTCAACGGCACGAGGACCCACCCGCTCCCGGTGACGAGAAAGAGGACGCTCATCGCCACCGCGCCGGCCGCGACGATGCGCGCGCTGGTCTCGTTGACGGGGTTCGGGAAACCGAGGATTTTTGCCACGTGGTCACGCTACGCCGGGAAACCCGACCAAACAACTCAGGATTAGGGTTCTGTACCCTGTCGGGGTGACCATCCGCCTTGCCGTCCACGAAACCAGATGGCAGGACCATGTGCAGTCGGTCGCCCGCTCCATGCCCGGCCTCGTGCCCGTGGTGAAGGGCAACGGATACGGGTTCAGGCGCTGGAACCTGATGCCGCTGGCCGGGCAGCTGGCCTCGGAGGTGGCCGTGGGCACCGTGTACGAGGTGCGCGACGTCCCCGCCGGGATCACCCCCATCGTGCTCACCCCCACGCTCACCGTGCCTCCCCAGAATCTCCCCCGCAACACCGTGCTCACCGTGGGCAGCCTGGCGCACATGCACGCGCTCATCCAGCACGGGTGGCGCGGCGACGTCATGGTGAAGCTGCAGTCATCGGCGATGCGGTTCGGCGTGAACCCCGCGGAGTTCGTGCCGCTCATCGACGAGCTGCGCCACAACCACTTCACCGTCCGCGGCTACTCCATCCACCCCCCGCTCGACGGCGACCCCACCAACCACGTGCGCGACATCGAGAAGTGGATGCGCCTCGTGCCGAACGACGCACCCGTCTACGTCAGTCACCTCGATGCGTCGCTGTACGAGCACATCCGCAGCCGCCATCCCGAGCGGTCGTGGCGGATCCGTCTCGGCACCGCCCTGTGGCACGGCGACAAGTCGATGATGCAGCTCTCGGCCGACGTGCTCGACCATCACCCCGTGGAGACGGGGATGCGCGCCGGGTACCGGCAGGTCGCCATTGCCGGGCCGGGGCAGATTGTCGTCGTGGGCTGCGGGACGGCCCACGGTGTGCGCCTGCTGGACGACGGCAGGAGCCCTTTCCACTACCAACGGCAGCGCCTGAACGTGCTGGAACCGCCGCACATGCACGTGTCCATGCTGCTTCTCGCGCGCGGCAGGCCGATACCCCCGGTCGGTGAGTGGATCGACGTGCAGCAACCACTCACCCGCGTGCAGGTCGACCTGCTCCAGTGGATCCGCTGATCAGCGCGCGCTGCGGTTGAGACCGCGCCACCCGACAGCGGCGGCACCGATGAGCGGTCCCTCGTCGGCGAGACGTGCGGGCACGATCCGTGCGCCCTTCGCGAACTCGATGCCGCACAGTTCGTCGAGCGTGCGCTGTGCCGCGTTGAAGAACGTCGCGCCGAAACCGATGGCCACGCTCCCGCCCACCACCGCGAGCCGAAGGTCGAGCAGGTTGCAGACCGATGCGATGCCGCGGCCGACCAGCCGGCCCGCGCGCTGCATGGTCTCGTAGGTCGGCTCCGTGGGCGGTCGCCCGGTGATCGCCTCGATCGCCGGCCCCGACGCCTCAGCCTCGAGGCAACCCCTGCCGCCGCAGGCGCACCGCCTGCCGTTCGGCTCGACGATGATGTGGCCGACATGCCCGGCGTTCCCGGTTGCGCCCTCCAGCAGTTCGCCGTTCAGGACGATCCCACCGCCGACCCCGGTGGACACCACCATCGCGATGAAGTTGTCGACACCCTTGGCGGCACCCAGCCAACCCTCGGCAAGAGCCAGCGCCTTCGCGTCGCCGTCACCGAACACGGGCACCCCTGCCAGGTCTGCGATGCGGGAGCGCAGCGGGAAATCCCGCCACGCGGGGACGTTCAACGGCGACACGAGCTCGGCGTTCGTGGTGATCGGGCCGGCCGACCCGATGCCGCACACCCTCACCTGCGCCCCGTGGCGCTCGGTCGCGCGACCCAACTGCGACCGCACCAGCCGGGCCAGCTCGTCGAAGAGTTCGTCGGCGGTGTCGCGGTGGTCGATGCGGTGCATCTCCCGGTCAATCAGGTCGCCGGCCCTGGTCACGAGCCCGACGGCGAGTTTGGTGCCCCCGATGTCAATGGCAAGCGCGACGTCCATAGGGGCGCCAATTGTCGCAAGTGCAGAAGTCAGCGTCACCGTTATGAACGCTACGGCCTTTCTCGTGGGTCGGGCTAGCGTCCGGCTGTGCACCGGGACTGGGGGACTTTCCTCGCGATCGAGCGGGAGAAGCCGTACTTCAGGGAACTCACCGCCTTCGTCGCGCACGAGCGCGCGAACCATGTGGTGCACCCGCCGGACGCAATGGTGTTCCGGGCGCTGGAGGCAACTCCGCTCGCCACCACCAAGGTGGTCGTGCTGGGACAGGACCCGTACCACGGAGCGGGACAGGCGAACGGTCTCGCCTTCTCGGTGGACCGCGACGTCACCGTGCCGCCCTCGCTGCGCAACATCCTCCGCGAGTTGCACGACGACACCGGTCTGCCGCTGCCCGGTCACGGCGACCTGCGGCCGTGGGCGGAGCAGGGGGTGTTGCTGCTCAACACCACGCTCACGGTGCGCGACGGCGAGGCAGCGTCGCACAGCGGACACGGATGGGAGTCGTTCACCGACGCCGTCATCCGCACGCTGGATGCACGGACAGAACGCACTGTGTTCCTGCTGTGGGGAACTCACGCGCGCGCGAAACGCGCGCTGCTGTCGAATCCCGCGCACGCCGTCATCGAGAGTGCGCACCCTTCACCGCTCTCCGCACGGAAGGGTTTCTTCGGGTCGCGACCGTTCACCCGCGCCAACAACCTCCTCGTGGAGGCCGGGAGAGAACCCGTCGACTGGGCACTGCCCGCGGCCGAGGAAGGATGACTAGGGTCTTGCCGTGGCTTTCATCAGGCGTGACATTCACATCTCGCGTGCGCCACAGGACGTGTGGGACTTCCTCGGCGATCCCGCGCGGCTCCACGAGTGGTTCCCCATCTCGGGTTGCCGCGTGGAGGGAACCAAGAGGTGGATCGACCTGCCGACGGGGATCACGTTCGAGGAGGACATCCACCTGGTCGACCACCATCAACGCAGGTTCGTGTACTCCATCGTGAACAACCTCCTCATCAAGGACCACTTCGGCATCCTCGACGTGGTCGACGACGGTCACGGCCACAGCATCGTCACCTACTCCACCCAGTGCACACCGAACGTTCTTGCGCTCGTCACTGCCGGCGCGGCAGGACAAGGACTCGCGAACGCGAAGAAGATCCTCGAAGGGAAGAACTGATGGGACGCCGCATCCTGTTCATCACCACCGACCAGCAGCGTTTCGACGCGCTCGGATGCAACGGCGGCACGATCGCCCGCACGCCCAACATCGACTCGCTCGCGCGCGAGGGCATCAACTACGTGCGGGCCCACCCGCAGAACGTGGTGTGCATGCCGTCACGCAGCACGATGATCACCGGTCAGCACGTGGCCACGCACGGCGTGTGGATGAACGGCGTGCCGCTGCCCGAGGACGCCCCCAGCATCGCCCTCACGCTCCGCCAGGCCGGGTACCGCACGGCACTCGTGGGCAAGGCACATTTCGAGCCCCTCCTCGACCCGTTCCTCCGGTTCGCCGAGAACCGCATGGGTCGCGACGGGTCGCACAGCGAGCTGTTCACGATGCCCGACGGTTCGGTCGTCCCGCACCGCGGCTTCGACCACATGGAGTTCGCCGGACACGGCGCCGCGGGGAATCTCCACTACGTCGGGTGGCTGCGTGCCAACCACCCCGAGGTGATGGCGAAGTTCGTCCCCAACCTCGACGCCGACCTCGAGGTCACCACCGAACCGGGCGGCGACACCATGGCCCCCCAGGTGCGCACCACCAACGACATCCCGCGCGACTGGTACCACACCGACTGGGTGGCCGACCGCACGATCGCCTGGCTCGACTCCATGGGCCAGGACGACGACTGGTTCTGCTGGATGTCGTTCCCCGACCCGCACCACCCGTGGGACCCGCCGAAGAGCGAGCTGCACCGCGTGAACTGGAGGGACCTCGACCTGCCGGCGGGGTACGTGGCTGATGCCGCGGAGCGCGAGCGCATCCTCGCCTCGAAGCCGGCGCACTGGATGGGCTGGTACGACGGCTCGTTCGTGTCGAACTACGAGGCACCGCTCAAGTGGGTGCCCGCCACGCTGCAGGCAGACCAGGTTCGCGAGATCAACGCGATGGTGCACGTGAAGAACGAACTCATCGACGAGGCCGTCGGACGGGTGCTCGACAGCATCAGGGCGCGCGGCTGGGACGACGATGTCGACATCGTGTTCACCACGGACCACGGCGAGATGCAGGGTGATTTCGGCCTGCTCTTCAAGGGTCCGTACCACGTGGACGCGTTGATGCGCCTGCCGCTCATCTGGCGCCCCGCGAGATCCTCCGGTATCGCCCCCGCGACGGTGACCGCGCCGGTGGGTCACGTGTCGCTCGCCGCCACGTTCGCCGCGATCGCGGGACTTCCCCGCCCCGGCTACACCGAGGCTCCGGCTCTCCCGGTGGACGACGACGACGCGCGGTCGCGCGGTTTCGAGCGCGTGCTCACCGAGTGGGACAGCGTGCTGTTCGGCAAGGAGGTGGGCGTGCGCACCATCTTCCGCGACAACTGGACGTGCTCGGCGATGCTGCCGGGAACGCTGCACGACGGCACCGAGGGCGAGCTGTACGACCACGCGAACGACCCGCTCCAGCGCGTGAACAGGTGGGACGACCCGTCGGTGCGCGCGCTGCGCGACGACATGCTCGCCGACATGTGGGACAACCTCCCGAGCCCGGCGGAGCCGCGCCGGTCGTGCGACGCACCCGTCTGACCGCCCTGCCCCGCCCCGCGGAGGGACGTCAGCCGTTGCCGTCGAGCGAGGTGATGCGGCCGTAGAGGTCTGGGCGCCTGTCGCGGAAGAGCCCCCACGAGAGGCGCAGTCTCTCCAGCTCTGCCCTGTCGAAATGGGCGACGAGCACCTCGTCGCTGTCGCGCCCGGCCTCCGCCACCTTCGCGCCCGTGTTGTCCGCGATGAACGACGACCCGTAGAAGGTGATCTCCGTCTGCTCGCCCGTCTCGGTTCCGTGGCGGTTCGCGGCCACCACCGGGAGCAGGTTCGCACCCGCGTGACCCTGCATCACGCGCTGCCAGTGGCCGCTCGAGTCCCACGCGGGGTCCGGCGGCTCGCTGCCGATCGCGGTCGGATAGAGGATGCACTCCGCACCCTGCAGCGCCATCACGCGCGCCGCCTCGGGGAACCACTGGTCCCAGCAGATGCCGAGACCCACGCGACCGTGCGCGGTGTCCCACACACGGAAGCCGGTGTCACCCGGGGAGAAGTAGAACTTCTCGCTGTACCCGATGCCGTCGGGGATGTGGCTCTTTCGGTACGTGCCGAGCGTCCGTCCGTCGGCATCCACCATCACCACGGTGTTGAACAACGCGTTGCCGGCGCGCTCGAAGATGCTGATCGGCAGCACGACACCGAGCTCGGCGGCGAGCGCGGCGAAGCGCGAGACCGTGGGATGACCGTCCACGGGACGCGCGCGCTGCAGATGCTTCGCGTCGACGTCCTTGCAGAAGTAGACGTCCTCGAAGAGTTCGGGAATGAGGATTATTCGCGCGCCCCGTCCCGCGGCGTCCCGCACCAGACGTTCGGCCGTGTCGAGATTGGCGGCGACATCCTGCGTCATCGACATCTGGACCGCACCGAGTGAGAGTGTCATGCGCACACTCTACGGATGGGCACGCGGAGCGGTGCTGTGGGACAATCGGGCATGGCCGCGAACGCACGTCAGACGGAACGTTCCCGCCAGACCGACCTGCGGGTCGCCAGCAGCGCGGCCAACGCGGTGCGGCGCGACGGGTGCGACCAGATGGCGCTCACCCGGGTGGCCTCCGACGCCGGGTACAGCAGCGGCGTGATCTACGCACGCTGCGACGACCGTTCCGAACTGCTCGTGCTGGCGTGGGAGAAGAGCATCTGGCCGGCGTTGCGGGAGGTGCTGGAGTCGGCGTTCCGTGCAGCCGTCGACCGTGACCCCTCGGCGATGGACGCGGCCGTCGACTTGTGGGTGCGTCACTGCGCGGATGACTCGGTGCCCGACATCGGCAGCGCGGCGGAGGTCATCGTTGCCGCGCGCAGGGACGAGACGCTCGCCGAGGTGGTGCACCACGACATCAACGAACTGCTCGCCGCGTACGGCGCAGGTCCGGGCACGTCGGGTGCGCTGCGCGAACTGCTCCTCCTCACCGCCGCAACTCTCATCGGTTCGGCACTCCTGAATTCCGCAGTCGGTGGGGAAAGCTCTGCCATGGTCAACCCGTCCGAGCTGCTCCGTGCGTTCGTCATGGGTGCACCGCCCGCACCCGCGAGCACGGAGCGGGACGTGACCGCGGCGGTGGTCGCGCGCGCCCGCACCGGGGACGACGTGCGCGACGCTCTGATCGACGCCACGGAGTACGTCATCGCGCGGTCGGGGATCCACCGCGCCACCGTCTCGCGCATCGCCCGGCGCGCCGGGGTCAGTGTCGGGGCCATCTACGGCCTGTACGAGAACAAGGAGTCGCTCGTCATCGACTGCGTGTCCGTCATCCATCCCCCCCAGGCCCAGCGCGAACTGGAGGCGTGGGTGCGGATGAAGGTCGACAGCGAGTTCCGGGCGGGGATGTCCGCGAACCTGCGTGCGTTCCTCTCGCCCGAGCTCCGCCTCTGGCGCATGTTCCGGATCGAGTGCCTCGTGGCCGCGCGCCACTCACCGGCCCTCGCCCGGTTGCTCGTCGAGTACGGGAACGACTCGATGGAGGAGCTCACGTCGCGGTTCAAGTTGCCGCTTCTCGAGTCCGTCCCGTCGCGCGGCACCATTGTCGGCCTCGCCCTGCTCGACACGGTCGATCCCACTGTGGCCCGTCTCGACTGGTGCTGGTTCCCCATCGGCTGACCGCCCGTCACCGGCACCGACCACTGCGGGCCGCCCTCACTAGTCTCGGCTCATGCTGAAGGAACTTGCCGCCGCGGTCACGGAAGGAAGGATCGACCCCGTCGACCTTGTCAAGGAGGCGGTGTCGCGCATCGAGGCGGCGGCTGACCTGAACGCGGTGGTCGCCCTGTACACCGACGATGCCCTCGCGGAGGCGAGGAAGCACCCGCGCACGGGTCCGCTCGCCGGACTGCCGTTCCTGGTGAAGGACATGGCGAGGGTGAAGGGCCGCATCACCACCGCGGGAAGCACTCTCTACGCCGACGGCCCGGCCGACGAGGTGTCCGATGCGGTCGTCGAGCGGCTGCAGGCCGCCGGTGCGATCATCCTCGGGCGCACCAACTCCCCCGAGTTCGGCGCCACTGCCACCACCGTGAACAAGGTCTTCGGCGCCACGCGCAACCCGTGGAACACGGAACGGTCGAGCGGCGGCTCGAGCGGCGGGAGTGCGGCCGCGCTCGCGGCCGGACTCGTGCCGATCGCCACCACGTCGGACGGCGGGGGCAGCGTGCGCGGTCCCGCCGCCGCCTGCGGTCTCGTCGGGTACAAACCGTCCATGGGCGCGATCGGGCGCAACGTCCTGCCGCGCTGGATCCACTTCTCCACCCAGGGAACCTCCGGCACGTCGGTGGCCGACGTCATCACCGAGGCGTCCGTGACCCACGGTCCGGCGCGCGGGGACTTCCTCTCCCTCCCGAAGGGCAGCATCGATCTCGTCCCGCGCATGCCCGGGCGCGTCATCGCCTGCCGCACCTACCGCGCCGATGTCGACCCCGAGGTCGAGGAGGCGTACGAGAGGACGCTCGCCGCCCTGGCCGCCGACGGTGTCACCGTCGTCCGCGCGGAGTCACCCACGGCGAACGCCGCCGTGTGGTCGTGGTTCGTGATCTCCACGGCGGAACTCACGCAGAGCCTCGCGCACGTGAGGGACAGGTGGCACGAGATGAGCGACTACGTGCAGGCCCAGCTCGCCTTCGGCGAGAAGGTCACGGCGGAGCAGTACGTGGAGGCACAGCGCGCGCGGCACGAGTTCGGCGCCAGGTTCGACGACCTCCTCGGTGATGACGGCGTCATCGTGGTGCCCACTGCCAACGCACGCTCGTGGCCGGCGGAGGGCCCAATGGCGAGCAGTGCGGGGAAGGTGGAGCACGACACGATGATCGCGCTCAACACCACCGATGCGAACCTCACGGGTCACCCCGCAGTCAGCGTGCCGATGGGGCTCGACAACCACGGCGTCCCCACCGGCTTCCAGATCACCGCGCCGAGGTTCGGCGACTGTCTCGCGCTCGGCCTCGCGGAGCGTCTCGAGCGGATCCAGCCCTGGCCGAAGGTCGCACCGGGCCGGTCCGAGTTCGGGCTGTCCTGACGGGATGGCCAGGCGCAGGGACTTCGACGGCGAGTACTACGCCCGCTTCTACGGTGACGACCCCGTTCACACGCGGGACCGCATCGCGCACCTCGCATCGGCCGTGCACTCACTGGCGCAGTGGTGGGACCTGCCTGTGCACAGCGTCCTCGACATCGGTGCGGGCCCCGGGTACTGGCGGGACTGGTACGCGCGGAACGCACCCGGGGTCGAGTACGTCTCCACTGACGTGAGCGAGCACGCGTGCGCGACGTACGGCCACGAGCAGCGCGACATCACGCAGTGGCGACCGGACAGGCGGTTCGACCTGGTGGTGTGCCACGGGGTGCTGCACTATCTCGACGCCCGCGGCGCCGAGGCCGCGATCGACAACATCGGTGCGGCGGCGAAGGGACTGCTCTACCTCGAGGCACCCACCGCCACGGACCTGGACACCGTTGTCGACACCGAGGCAACCGACATGTCGGTGACGCGGCGTGCCGCGTCGTGGTACCGCACCAGGCTCAACCGGCACTTCGAGCAGGTCGGTGCAGGCATCTGGGTCGCCCGCCGGGCGGGACTGCCCCTCTACGAACTCGAGCGCTCGCGCTGACGGGAAAGCGGGCCGGCTCTCAGCCGAAGTCCGGCACCAGTGCGACCTTGCCCGCCACCTTGCGGTTCTGCAGGTCACGCATGGCATCCACCGCGCGCGACATCGGGTAGACCACGGGTTCCACGGGCCGCAGAGAGCCGTCGACGATCCGGCCCATCACCTCGACCAGCATCTTCTGGTTCTCGGCCTGGTTGCGGCCGACCCATGCGCCCCAGTCGATGCCGGTGACGGTGCGGTTCAGCAGCAGGACGAAGTTCGCCGGCAGGCGCGGGATTCCCCCGACGAAGCCGACGACCATGTACTCGCCGCCCGCGTTCAGTGCGCGCAGGCACGGCTCGGCGAGGTCCCCGCCGACCGGGTCATACACGATGTCCACTCCGCCGCCGCCCAGTTCGCGCGCCCGCGCCTTGACGTCCTCCGTCAGCACGTCGATCGTGGCGAACGCCCCGCGGTCGACCGCGAGCTGTCTCTTCTCCTCGCTGGACGCGGCGGCAATGACCCGCAGGCCGAGTGCCACGCCCGCGTCCACGGCCGCCAGCCCGATGCCGCCACCAGCGCCGAGGACGAGCATTGTCCTGCCCGGCTGCACCTGCGTGCGCCGTGTGAACGCGAACCACGCGGTGAGATAGCTCTGCATGAACGTGGCGCCCTGGCCGTCGGACAGCTGGTCGGGGATGGGGAGGATGCGGTTCGCGGCGGTGACGACCTCGTCGGCGAACCCACCGGCACCCACCGGCGCGAAGACACGCCTGCCCACCAACGACGTATCCACTCCCGGACCGGCCTCGACGATGCGGCCGGTGATCTCGCTGCCCGGAACGAACGGCACGGGGGGCTTCACCTGGTAGCGACCCTCGACGAGAAGCGAGTCGACGAAGTTGAGCCCGCACGCCGCCACCGCGATGCGCACCTGGCCGTCGCCCAGCACGGGCGACGGCAGCTCCTGCACGTGAAGGTCATCCAGGGAACCGAGTTGATCGACGACGAGGGATTTCATGGGGAGTGAAGGTACACCGCGGAATCAACGACCGTCCCACCGGGGCATGGTGGTCGCGGCACTAACCTCGCGTCGTGCGATGGCGCGGGTTTGTCTCCGGAATGCCGTTTGTCGCAGGTGCGTACGCGGTTCTCCGTGCAACCGCCGTGGTCGGTCTCCCCGCGGCGCGGTTCCCCGACTCGACGGGGTACCTCACGCTCGACCTCTCCACGCCGATCGCCAGACCGCTGCCCGTCCCGCTCGTCTACGCGCTCGCCACCACGGACACGGCGCGCGTCGCGGTGCAGGTGATCCTGGGGATAGCTGCATGGGTGTGGCTCGCCCGGGAACTGTCGGAGGGCAGCCGGCGGCCGGGCACCGTCCGGTGGATGACGGCGGTGGTCGGGTTGACACCACAGGTGATCAGGTTCGACCAGGCGATCCTCGCCGAGTCGCTCACCATCACGGCGGGCGTGGCGTTGGTCGCGGCGACCGTGCGCACGGCGAGGTCAGGAAAGGCCCCCACGGCATCAGCGGGGTGGGTCGCGGCATTCGTCGTATTCGCGATGGTGCGCCCGCACCACATGCTCGTCCTGTTCGCCGTGGCGGCGGCGGTCACCGCCAGGTCCCTCGCCGCACGGCGGTCCCCCGGTGTCCTCGGTGCCGTCATGCTGTTGGTGGCTGTGCTGGGCCTCCAGCAGCTGCGCTCGAACACTCCCACGAGCAACCTGAACCTCTACACAATCCTCACGGAGCGCGTCGTCACCGACCCGGCGGCCACGCGCTGGTTCGTGTCGAACGGGATGCCGGCCGTGGACCTCTTCGACAATCCACTCACGTACGACACGCCGGACCTGCTCGCACCGGAACTCCTCGCCGTGCTCGACCTGCCGGAGGGCCAGATGCCGCCGCGGTTGATGCGACTCGGCGGCATGCCGCTCGCGCAGTGGGTCCGCGACGACGGATGGACCACGTACGCGAGATGGATCGCCACGCACCCCTCGGACAACTTGTCGCGGCTCGTCGACCTCGTCGGCCCCACTCTCGACGTGGCTGACGACGGCTTCCTCCCGCTCGACTCCCGGACGGTGGTGCCGAGGGTGTTCTTCGTGCCCACGGCGGTGAGCGCGATCATCGCCCTCGCGGGAGCGACGGTCTCTGTGCTCCGGAGGCGACGGCGCGATGCAGCCGTCCCGTTCGCGGTGCTCCTCGGTGCCTTTTCCCTCTACGCGATCGCGATGACGACATCGGGCATCGAGCACCCGCGCCATGCCGCGGTGGCGGCAGTGCTGGTTCGCCTCGCGGCTCTCGTCGGTGCGGCCCAGCTGCTCGCGGGACGCATCAGGAAAGATGTGCCAGTCGATGCATCACCCTCCGCCTGAAGCGCTCGCGCGCCGCCGGTGACCCCGTGTCCAGTCCGTAGAGCGCAAGCCACGTGGTGCGGCACCTGAACCCGCACATCAGGCGGACGGAGCGGGTCAACGTGCGCTTGCCCGCCTCGCCCTCAAGTGCGTTCACGAACTTGGACGAACCGTGCGTGGTGACGGCGACGATCCGGCGGATGTTCGTGAGCCCCGGCACCAGCGTGTCGGCTCCCTCGGGCAGGTCCCACGCCACGCCCTTCATGAGGACCCTGTCGATCCACCCCTTCAGCATCGCGGGCTGGCCGGACCACCATGTGGGGTACACGAACACGACCGCCTCGCACCAGAGCAGCGCCTCGACGGATGCACGGAGGCCCGGGAACTCTGCCAGCTTCTCCGCCGGCGGGCCCGTGTGGTTCAGTCTCTCGTGCAGCGTGAACACGGGGTCGAAGCCCTCCCCGTGGAGGTCGAGAAACCGCACCTCGTGGCCGGCCTGATCCAGCACTCGGCGTGCGTCACCCGCCAGCGACGACACGAACGAACCTGGGTCCGGGTGGCAGTGGACGACGAGCACCCTCACAACGACCCCATCACCTCGGCGACCCGCGTGAGATGCCGTTCCCTGTCGGCGGGGGTGGCCGTGTCCATCGAGTACAGCCCCACGTGCGTCGTCCGCGCGCGCCACCCGGTGGACATCCGCAGTGCCCGTGTGAGCATCCGCCGGCCGTTGTCGTTCACGAACCGCACGTAGCGCCGGGGCGAGCCATAGGTGGACACCACCACGATGCGCCGCACGCGTCCGAGCGCCGGGCGGACCTTGTTGCGACCGTCGAGGACGAACGCGACACCGGGGACCATCACCTTGTCCAGCCAGCCCTTCAGCATCGCCGGCAGGCCCGACCACCATGTCGGGTACACGAACACGAGCACGTCCGCACCACGCACTGCCTCGACGTGCGGCCCCGACACTGGATCCGCACCGCTCTCGTTCGACTTGTACCGCTGCAGTTCCCGGCGCGACATCACGGGATCGAAACCCTCGCCGTACAGGTCGAGAACAGTGACCCGGTGGCCAGCCGCGGCCGCCGCGTCGCGCGCGGCGCGCGCCGCCGCGTGCGTGAATCCGTCCCGGTTCGGGTGGCACAGCACCACGAGGACGCTCAACGATGCGGACGTTCCTCGCGGCACGGGGAAGTACCGTAGTTGCATGCCCGAGCTGACAGGTCCGTTCGAGACGGGAAAGCTGCCGAAGATCGCCCAGGGCGCCGTCACGGTGGCCATCGCGCGCACGATCGACCCGGCACTTCGCGGGGAGTTCGAGGCGTGGGCGGCGGAGATCCTGCAGGCGGTGAACGCCGCCCCCGGCAGCCTCGGCGGAACTGTGCTCGCGCCCGCGGAGCCGGGCGACCCGTACCACATGGTCTTCAGGTTCAAGGACGCCCTTCACCTGCGCCAGTGGGAGAGGTCCGAGACCCGCCAGCGGTTCCGCGAGTCCGGCGACAGGTTCATCGTCAGCGAGAAGGTCACCGTCACCGCGGGCACCGAGGAGTTCTTCGACGCTCTCGGCGACGTGCCGAAGAAGCGCTCGCCGCTGGGAAGGTTCTTCTTCGACCTCGCGTGGGTCTACCCCGTGGCGGTGCTGTTCACCCTGGTGCTCGCGCCGTACATCGGCAGGCTGAACGTGCTGTCGCGCGTGCTCATCTCCACGATGTTCATCGGCGCAACCAGCAAGTGGGCGACCGAACCCGTGCGCCGATGGTTCAGGCGGCGGCGGATGCTGCCGCAGGGCAAGGTGGTGCGCTGACCCGGGTCAGCGCGAGAGGATCTCGAGCACCTGCTGGGCGCGCCCGGCGTGGATGGTCTCCTCGCGGCCGTTCAGACGCAGGAGCCTCTTGACCTCCTCGTCCTCCTCGGCATCGGCCCATTTCTGGTAGCCGGCATCGCCGTTCAGCTCGCCCTTCACGATGCCCGCGAAGAGGGTGGCGTCGACAGCCGGCGGCATGGGCACGTCGAGAAGCTCCTGCTGCTCGGCCGTGGGCTCCCATTCGTGGCCCAGCTTGATGCTGAGCGCACGGGCGATTCGCCGGGCGTGCCCGCGCTCCTCCACCGCGTTGCGGCGCAGCAGTTCCTTCGCCTCGGCATCGTCGATGCGTTCCGCGAGCAGGTTGTAGAACAGCTCGCCCGCCATCTCGACGCGCCAGATGGTCTGCATCTCCTCGACACCGAGTTTCTCGGCACCCGCCAGCGACGCGTTCGCCGTGTAGAAGTTCATCGATGACATGTGTCCCTCTCTTCCGTCGTGTTCGGTCCGTGGTTCAGTTGACGTTGAGCAGGTCGACGACGAACACGAGCGTCTCCCCGCCCTTGATTGCGCCGGGCGCGCCGCGGTCCCCGTAGCCCATGTGAGGGGGAAGCGTGAGCCGGCGACGGCCGCCCACCTTCATGCCCGCGACACCCTCGTCCCAGCCCCGGATGACCTGGCCGGCTCCGAGCCTGAAGTCGAACGTCTCCCCGCGGTCCCACGATGCGTCGAACTGGCGGTTGGTGCTCCAGGCGACACCCACGTAGTGCACCTCGACGATGTTCCCGGACTGGGCGGTCTTGCCCTCGCCGACGGTGATGTCCTCGATGAGGAGCTCTGCGGGCGGCTCACCGGCGGGTATGGACACATCGGGTTTTGTCATTCGGTCAACCTATCGGAGCCGCGCGCGGCGAGAATGATCGGGTGACGGACCGGACGCCCCGCATCGAGCGCATCAACGGGCGCCACCACGGGCATCGCCGGAGGATCCACGGCAGGGGGTACTTCCGCCGTCTCGGTCCAGGGCTCGTGACCGGCGCGGCCGACGACGACCCGTCCGGCATCGCGACGTACTCGCAAGTCGGGGCGTCGGCGGGGTTCGGTCTCCTGTGGACCACGGTCTTTGCGTTGCCGCTCGCGGCCGCCGTCCAGGAGGCGACAGCGCGGCTCGGTCTCGTCACCGGCCGGGGCCTGGCGGCACTCATCAAGTCGCGGTTCCCGCGCCCCGTGCTGGTCGGCTCCGTCATCATCGTCGCCACCGCGAACACCTTCAACATCGGAGCCGACATCGGGTCGATGGCGGCTGCCACGCGGCTGCTTGTTCCCGTCCCCCACCTCCTGCTCGTCCTCGCCTTCACTGCGCTCATGTTGACCGTCGAGATCGCCGTCCCGTACAGGACGTACTCGCGCTTCCTCAGGTGGCTGTGCCTCTCGATCCTGTCGTACGTGGCGGTGCTGTTCTTCATCGACGTCTCGTGGGGTGACGTCGCGTTCCGCACCTTCGTTCCGGGTCTCGCCCTCGACGGCCCCACGGTGGCGGCGGTCATCGCGCTGTTCGGCACCACCATCTCCCCGTACCTGTTCTTCTGGCAGGGAGCCGAGGAGGTCGAGGAGATCACTGCGGACGGCGGCGTGCCCACGCCGACCCGCGGTCACATGTCGGCGATGCGCGGTGACGTGCTGCTGGGCATGGGGTCGGGTGTCACCGTGATGTTCGCGATCATGGTCACCGCCGCCGCCACGATCGGTGCGGACGGACCCGTCACCATCACCTCGGCCGACGAGGCGGCGGCGGCACTGCGCCCGATCGCGGGGGACCTCGCGGGGCTCCTCTTCACGCTCGGCATTGTCGGGGTGGGGCTCCTCGCCGTGCCCGTGCTGGCCGGCTCCACCGCGTACGCGGTGAGCGAGGCCTTCGGCTGGCGCGAGGGCCTCGGCCTCCGGATGACGCAGGCGAAGGCCTTCTACGGGGTCATCACTGTCTCCATGGTCGCCGGCATCGCCATGGATGCCGTGGGGATCAACCCGGTCCGTGCGCTGTACGTCTCCGCGATTCTCAACGGGGTGGCCGCCCCGCCGCTGATCGTTCTCATCGCACTGCTCTCGCGCTCGCGTGACGTGATGGGCGACCACGCGTCGGGAAGAATCTCGGCGTCGCTGCTGTGGGTCGCGGCCGGCACCAGCGCCGCTCTCCCCGTCCTCTATCTCTTCGTCCGCTAGGAGCACCATGGACTTCACCGACATCAGCGAGGCCGTCGACAGGGTCGGCCACGTCGACTCCCTCGCCGTGCCGCTCGGCCCGGGAGTGCCGGGCGGGTTCCTCCACGCACTGGGCGAACGCGACGACTTCGTGCGGCTCGAGGTGTTCGGGGCGTTGCTCCCCGACCTCTACGCACTGTTCACCAGGCGCGGCGTCCACTACCGCAGCGGGTTCTTCGGCCCGGCCGAGAGGTTCCTCCGCGACTCCGGTGCGTCGATCGACTACGTGCCGGCCGACTTCCGCAGGTTCGAGCCCGTTCTGCGCCACCTCAGCCCGCGCATCATGGCAACCGCCGGCGCGATGCCCGTGGACGGAAGGGTCAGTCTCTCCCTGCACGCCGGCGCATCGGTCGACGAGCTGCACCGTGCCGGCGCCGACCCGGACAGGCTCCTCGTCGTGGAGGTGAGCGAGCACTTCCCGCGCACGTTCGGGATGGAACCCGACCACACGCACAGCCTGTCGCTCGACGAGATCGACATCCTCGTGCGGACCGACCGCAAGCCGCTCGACCTCGCCGATGCCGAACCGACAGAGGTGGAGACCACGATCGCCGGTCACGCGATGCGGTTCATCCACGACGGCTGCACCCTTCAGACGGGCATCGGCGGCATCCCCAGCCAGATCGCCAAGATGGTCGCGGCCAGCGGCATCAGCGACCTCGGCATCCACTCCGAGATGTTCACCACCGGTCTCATGCGGCTCCACCAGGCGGGCAAGGTGACAAACCGGAAGGGTTCCCCCTTCGACGGTTTCTCCCCCACCACCTTCGCCGCCGGTGTGCCCGAGCTCTACGAGTGGCTCCACGAGAACCGGGACGTCAGGTTCCTGCCGGTGAAGATGGTCAACTCGCCCGAGATGATCGGGCGCAACCGTGACATGGTCGCCATCAACGGTGCGCTTGCTGTCGACCTCTCCGGCCAGGTCGTCGCCGACAGCATCGACGGGCTGCAGTTCAGCGGCATCGGCGGGCACGAGGACTTCGTCAGCGGCCCCGGCCTCACGGCAGACGGACGCAGCATGATCTGTCTTCCTTCCACCACCACCGTCAACGGCAAGGTGGCCAGCCGGATCATCACCAGGTTCCCCGCAGGGTCGGTGGTCAGCACGCCGCGGCACCAGGTGGACCTCGTCATCACCGAGTACGGGGTGGCGGAACTCCACGGGCGCACCATCCGCGAGCGCTCGGTCGCGCTCGCCGCCATCGGCCACCCCGACTTCAGGGATGAACTGCGCGAGCAGGCCCAGCAGTGGCCGTCTGACTGACGCCGCTGGCCTGCACAGCGGCCACCGTTGCGACCAGCGCGATGCCGCCCATCAGGAAGCCGGCGACGAGATCAGTGGGCCAGTGGGTGCGCAGCAACCAGGACGACACCCCCACCGTCGCCGTCGCGAACGCGACACCCGACCACAGGAGCACGCGCAGCGCGGGGCGACGCAGCGACACGTACCACGCCATGAATCCCCACAGCGCCACGACGTTGCCGGCGTGACCGCTGGGGAACGCGAGATACCCGGCCTCGAGGACCATGTCTCCCTGGTACGGGAACGACCTGCCGACGGCCACCTTCACGGCACCCAGCATCCCGGTCTCGAGCAGCAGAACCGTGACGAAACCGGTCACGGGCCACCACAGCCGGTCCTTCCACCACCGCCATGCCAGGTACGGCCGCGTCATCATCGACCCGCACCACCACCTGTGGCGCCCGGGCGCGGGGCTCGACTACGGGCTCGACCAACTGAAGGCCGACGTCAACGACGGGCACCGCATCGAGTGCACGGTGTTCATGGAGTGCGGCTCCGCGTACGACGTGTCGGCACCCCCGCACCTCGCGCCCGTCGGCGAGACGGAGTTCATCGCGGGTGAGTCGCTGCGCGACCCGGACCGCACCATCCGCGGGATCGTCAGCCACGCCGACCTCACGCTGCCGAACCTGGACGAGGTGCTCGATGCCCACGCGGAAGCGGGCCGGGGCATGTTCCGCGGCATCCGTGACGCGCTCTCGCGGGCGGACGACCCCGCGTCACTCACCATCCCCGGTCGCGCGGCACCGGGCAAGTTCCGCGATCCCGCCTTCGTCCGCGGTGTGCGCAGGCTCGGCGAGCGCGGGCTCACCTACGACTCGTGGCATTACCACCACCAGAACCGGGAGTTCCTCGAGCTCGCACGCGCGGCGGAAGGCACGCAGATGGTGCTCGACCACTTCGGGACGCCGCTCGGGGTAGGCGCATGGGCCGGGCGCCACGACGAGATCTTCCCCGGGTGGTGCGCAGACATCGAGGCGATTGCGGCCTGTCCCAACGTGGTGGCCAAGATCGGCGGGCTCGCCATGCCGGACAACGGGTTCGGGTGGCACACCGCGCAACGGCCGCCGACCTCGGACGAGTTCGTGGCGGCCCAGGCGCGCTGGTACCTGCACGTCATCGAGGCGTTCGGCCCGGACAGGTGCATGTTCGAGTCGAACTTCCCGGTGGACCGGCTGTCGCTGTCCTACCGCACGTTCTGGAACGCGGCGAAGAAGATGGTCGCGTCGTTCAGCGAGAGCGAGAAAGACGCGATGTTCCGCGGCACCGCCGCGCGCGTGTACTCGGTCTGACCTGCCCGCGCGGGCGTCACTCGAAGACGAGGCAGCCGTCCTCGAGGTCGGCCGTGGGGATGATGTCCTTCTCCGACCAGTAGTCCTGGTCGTGCTTCCATTCCGGCTTGTCGCCGGACTTCGGCATCTGGTGCATGCTCCGCATGAGGTAGTTCGGGTTGAAGTTGTCGGGGCGGATCCAGTCGCCGATCTCCATGCCGGCATCCTCCGGCCGCAGGCGCGGCGTCACCTTGCGGGCACCCTTCCTGTCCATCAGCGCGAAGAGCCGGCCGATGAAGTCCCCCATCAGGTCCACGCGCAGGGTCCAGCTGGCACGGAAGTACCCGAAGATCCAGGCGAGGTTCGGCACGCCGGTGAACATCATCCCTCGGTACGTCACCGTGTCAGGCCAGCTGACCGGCCTGCCGTCCACCTCGAACGGGATGTCCCCGAGCACGCTCAGGTTGAAGCCGGTGGCGGGCACCACGATGTCGGCCTCGATGACGGTGCCGTCCTTCGTGACCACGCCGGTCTCGGTGAACGTGTCGATCTCGTCGGTGACCATGGTGGTCTTCCCCTCGCGGATGCCCGCGAAGAGGTCCCCGTCGGGCACGAAGGCGATGCGCTGCTGCCACGGACGGTACGAGGGGGTGAAGTGCTTCATGTCGTAGCCCTCCGGGAGGAGAGCCTTCACTCCCTCCAGCAGGAACGTGCGCAGGTCCTCCGGCTGGTTGAACGACATGTCGGTGACGGCCTTCCCGTCGAACAGCCGCTTGCGGCGGACGATCTCGTGGATCCACTTCTCGTCGATCTCCAGCTGGCGCAGGGTGTCCGCGAGGTCGTCGGCGTTGCGGCCGGGGATGAAGTACGTGGGTGACCGCTGCAGCACGGTGACGTGCCTCGCCTTCTTGCAGAACTCGGGGACCACGGTCGCCGCGGTGGCGCCGGACCCGATGACGAGGATGTTCTTGTCCGTGTAGTCGATGTCCTCCGTCCACTCCATCGGGTGGATGACCCTGCCGCGGTAGGACGACATCCCCGGCCACTCGGGCATGTAGCCCTTGTCCTGGTTGTAGTAGCCCTGGCACATGTAGAGGAAGTTGCACGTGAGCGTGACTTCGTCGCCCTCGTCGAGGCGCGACACCCTGACGGTCCACACGTTGCGCTCCGATGACCAGCTGGCCGAGGTGATGCGGTGGCGGTAACGGATGTGACGGGCGAGACCGTGCTCCTCGATCACCTCGCCCATGTACTTCTTGATCTCCGCGGCGGTGGCTATCGGCGGGCCGACCCACGGCTTGAACCGGTAGCCGAAGGTGTACAGGTCACTGTCGGAACGGATGCCGGGGTACCTGTGCATGTGCCACGTGCCGCCGAACGACTCGAACTTCTCGAGGATCACGAAGGACTTGCCGGGGCACTGCTCCTGCAGGTGCACCGCCGAGCCGATCCCGGAGATGCCCGCACCCACGACCATCACGTCGAAGTGCTCCGTTCCCGTCGCCGGATCCGTCTCGAGTGTCGCCGACTGACTCATGCCGAACCTCCTGGGGTCATCCCGCTCGGAATCGTAACGAGGTGCGCACCCCGTCGCCCCACCGGAAATGCGCCGGGCACCGCGGGCGGACGGCGCGACCGGGAGTCAGGCCGGGTTCTCGGTGTCGGCCGCCGCCATCACGTCGAGACCGCTGAAGTTGCCCCGCGAGTCCGGGCGTTCCTGCACCGGGTCGTCCACGTCGTCGAACTCGAGTCGCAGTGCCCTGCTCATTGTGGCGTGCATCGCGTACGTGGCGGTGACGTACGTGAACTCGAGGATCTCCTCGTCGGAGAGGTGCTCGCGGAGTGCGTCGAACACGCCGTCGGCCGTGCGGCCGTGCTGCAGCACGAGTGCGTCGGTGTAGGCGAGCACCGCGCGCTCCGCCGGCGACCAGCAGTCGGCAACCGACCACGACGGGATCGCCCGCACCTGTTCGTCGGTGAAGCCCGCGTCGCGCATTGCCTTGCAGTGCTGGCTGAACACGAACTGGCTGCCGACAGCCCACCCGGCACGTGTCTGGCCCAGCTCGCGCAGCCGCGGACTGAGCTTCCTCTCAGGGGACCGGTAGAACTGGAACCCGGCCGACGTGTGGTCGAACGCGTCGGGCACGAGCGCGAAGACGGTCCACCAGTTGCCCGGTGTGCCCGCGTCGGTGCCCGGCTGCTCCACGGGGTCGCGGTCCCCGAACAGCATCGAGTACACAGCGGCCGCGTACGGGTGCGCGTCCTTCTTGCCCACCTGGCCGAGGCGCGGCATGTCAGGCGCCCTTCGCGTTGGCGAACGGATCCGCAGTGAGCAGACGCTTCGCCTCCGCCGGGTCGGGCGTGAAACCGGGGGTGTCACGGCACAGCTCCACCATGATCCCGTTCGGGTCCACGTAGTACAGCGAACGGCACCACCCGTGGTCCACGTCCATCAGCGGTGCGATACCGGCGGCGTCCATGCGGGCACGCACCTCGTTCTGCTTCTCCTCTGTCGCGCGGAACGCGCAGTGGTTCACCCACACCGGCAGTCCCACGCCCTCGGACACGTCGGTGACGTAGTCGGCGCGCTCGCCAACCTGGTGCACCTGGAAGAACGCGATGCACTCCATGTCACCGTCCCCGCCGGTCCCGATGTCAAAGAAGATGTGGCGCAGCCACGTCTCGCCGCCGGCGGTGATCTCCGTGTGGACCAGCGGGAAACCCATGAGGTTCTCGTAGAAGTGCGTGGTGGCTTCGACGTCCTTGGTGGCGTAGGCGACATGGTGCAGCGGCATGGGCACACCGTAGTTCCCGTGCGATCGGGCCGTTTCACTAGGGTCACCGCCATGACGATTGCCGACCGCTTCCCTCCCCTGCCCCCCGAGGCCGCCGAGCGCTGGGCGCACTTCCCGCTGTGGGAACAGCCCGTCAACTTCGCCGCCCATCTCGGGTTCGTGGTGGAGGAGTTGCGTCAGGACTACGCGCGCCTGCGGCTACCAGCCCGGCAGGAGATGAACCAACCGGCCGGGATCATGCACGGCGGCGCGATCGCCAGCCTCATCGACACCACGGTGGTGCCCGCCGTCGGCTGGGCCGTGGAAGGCGGCACGAACTTCGTGACCATCAGCATGGACGTTCAGTACATGTCGGCGGTTGCCGGTGAGGACGCGGTCTGCGAGGGATGGATCGAGAAGCGCGGCAGGTCCATCGCCTTCTGCCGGGCCGAGGTACGCGGCGCCGACAGCGGCAAGTTGTGCGCCACGGCATCACTCGTCTACAAGGTCTGACCGGCCGCGGGCTTTCCGAGCGGCCGGTGCGCGGTCAGCCGGCGGCGGGACGGAAGCGGTAGACCGCGTTGCCCTCGCCCGTGTCGTGCCACTCGACCTCCACTGCCATCCCCACGGTGACGTCGGCCGGGTCGCAACCCACGATGTTGGTGAGAACGCGCGGGCCCTCCGCAAGCTCCACGTAGGCCACCACGAACGGCGCGGCGTCCCTGTACGCACCGCTGCCCTTGCGCACCACGGTGAAGCTGTACACCGTGCCGCGACCGGACGCGGCGAACGACTCGATCCCCTCCGTCCAGCACTGCGGGCACGTGCGCCGCGGGAACCAGATGACGAGGTCGCACGCCGCACAGCGCTGCAGGGTGAACTCGCCGCGCGCTGTGGCCTCCCAGAACGCGGCGTTCGTGGTGGTGATCTTCGGTGCGGGCACCGGCAGAGGCTGGCGTTCCGCGCTCATGCGTCCTCCTGGCCGAGGATGAGGGTGACCGAGCCGTGGCGCGTACCGAGGCTGCCGCCCGTGCCGTGCGCGAGCGCAACCTGGCAGTCGGGGACCTGCACGGCAGGGTGCGCCTCGCCGCGCAGCTGGCGCACCGCCTCGATCACCTTGGTGATGCCGCCGCGGTTCGAAGGGTGGTTGTTGCACAGTCCGCCGCCGTCGGTGTTGAACGGGAGCCTCCCGAACGGTGCGACCAGCGCCCCGTCCGACACGAACCTCCCGCCCTCGCCCTTGGCGCAGAAGCCGAGGTCCTCGATCGTCTGGAGGACGGTGATCGTGAAGCTGTCGTAGATGGAGGCATAGCGGATGTCCCTGTGCGACACGCCCGCCTCCTCGAACGCCCGGGGACCGGACCACACCGCACCCGTGTAGGTGAGGTCGATGCGCCCGTTGTCGGTGGACTTGATGGCCTCGCCGTGGCCGAGCACCTTCGCGTTCGTCCGGCCGAGCGCGCGGGCGATCTCGGGCGACACCACCACGAGGGCGCCGCCGCCGTCGGTTATGACGCAGCAATCAAGCCGGTGCAGCGGGTCGGCCACCATCGGCGAGTTGACGACGTCCTCCACCGTCACGGCGTGGGGAAGGAACGCGTGCGGGTTGTGCTGGGCGTGGATGCTGGCGGCCACCTTGATCTCGGCCAGCTGCTCGGCGGTGGTGCCGAACTCGTGCATGTGGCGCCGGGCAGCGAGCGCATATGTGTGGGGCGCACCCGCGATCCCCCACAGCGACTCGAACGACGATTCCGGCCCTGCCGCGAACGACACGCCCGAGCCACCGGAGCGGGGCTTCCCCGCCAGGGTCACAAGTGCCACGCTGCACTTGCCGGCGGCGATGGCCGCCGCCGCATGCCCCACGTGGGCGAGGTACGAGGAACCGCCGGTCTCGGTGTTGTCCACGTAGCGCGGCCTGATGCCGAGGTGGTCGCACAGCGTCATGGTGCCGAACCCCGACGTCCCGTCGCAGAACACGCCGTCCACGTCGGCGAGGGTGAGTCCCGCGTCGGCGAGTGCGCCGAGCGCGACCTCGGCGTGGATCTCCCAGATGGTGCGGTCGGGGATCTCCCTCCGCGGGTGCTCGTAGATTCCCGCGACGTACGCGGCACCGCGGATGCTCATCGAGCCGTCGTTCCTGTGGTCGCGTCCATCGGGGACTCATTCGACCACCCCGCGGACGGCGGCGCCGAGTCGGACGCCGCGCGCACCTCGACAGTCCCCCGGAACGACGAAGGCCCGGTGCCGTTTCCGGGACCGGGCCTTCATCTTCTTCCTCGGGCCGCACTCGCGTGCGACCCTCTTGGTGGCGGGGGCAGGATTTGAACCTGCGACCTTCGGGTTATGAGCCCGACGAGCTACCGAGCTGCTCCACCCCGCGGCGTTGCAGGGAAAGTACGGTACAAGCAACGCGGCACTGCCGCAACCCGCACCACCGCCATGGCCATCTTCTCCCGCAAGAACAGACAACCGGACCCGGTTCTCAGCGCCATCGACGACCTCATGGCGTTCTCCGCGCAGGCGCTGGAGGTGAACCGCGAGGAGTCCCGCGTTGCGGCGGAGCGTCTCGCTCTCCTCGAGGAACTGGTCGCGCGGTACGGGGCCGCCCTCGAGGAGGAGAAGCGCGTCACGAAGGAGACCGCCGAGCGCCTCAGCGTGATCGAGCAACGGCTCGTGAGCATGGGCAACGAACTGTCGCACCAGCTGCACGAGATGGGCAACGAGATCGACAGGATCGCCGCCGGCGGCGGGGACCCACTGGATGCGGAGCTTGTCGAGTCCCTGAAGGCGAGCCAGGTGAGGCTCGCCCAGGAGCAGGTCCGCTACGAGATCGCGTTCCGCCAGGACCTCGCGGCCCTCGCGGACCAGTTGTCGCG
>RFZO01000071.1 GCA_009920715.1 Actinomycetota bacterium
GGATGTCGGTGACCAGTTCCACCGTGGGCATCGCCGTGAGTTCCTCGAACGTGATGCGGTACGGCTGGTCGACGAGTCCGAAGATTGTCAGGTTCCACTCGCCCGGCGCGTAGGTGGGCACGTCACCGACATGAAGCACGGGGAACCTGTCGGTGAGGTACTGACCGGGGGGAAGACGGTCCCCGTCGTACCCCATTGCGATCACTTCCTGCCGGTTGCGCTCGAAGAAACTCACGGTGCACAGTCTGCCCGAAGCGGGACCGCCCCGGCGTGTGGCGTGCGGCCGCGGGTACCGTGGGGACATGCCGGTCTTCCTCATCCGCCACGCAAAGGCAGGCAGCAGGTCCGCATGGACCGAGAGTGACTCGCTCAGGCCGCTGAGCCCGGAGGGTGAGGACCAGGCACGCGCCATCGCCGACGGCTGGGCCCACGGCAAGCCCACCGTCGTGTTCTCCAGTCCACGCCTGCGGTGCGTGCAGACCGTGCGCCCGCTCGCCGATCGATTCGGGTTGGAGGTCATCACCGAACCCATGGTCGAGGAGGACACCCCGTTCGAGCAGGCGCTCCGCGTGGTGGAGGACGCGCCCGACGGGGCCGTGTTCGCGAGCCACGGCGACGTCATCCCCGATGTGGTCGATGCGCTCATCCGCCGCGGGATGACGATCACCGGCTCGGCAGGCGGCCTGCGCAAGGGTGCCATGTTCGTGCTGCACCGCGAGAACGGCCGTTTCGCGCGCTGCGAGTACGTGGCACCGCCACGGTGACACGGCGGTGGTTTCTTTCCGCAGCGGGAACGCGACGGCTCAGCCGGCGAGGGCCTTGTCCACCTCGGCGCTGATCGCGTCGACGAAACTCTCCACCTCGGCCGGCGGGTTGTTCGCCTTGCAGTCGTCGATTGCGGGCTTCGCGCTCGCTGCGTCGCCGAGGAAGCGGAAGTGGACGATCCCGAGGAAACACGATGCGTCGGGGTACGTGGGGTCGGCGGTGCGGGCCCTCGTCAGGTCGGCAATAACCGTGGCGTACGCGACGTCACGGAGGTTGCCCGTCGCCTCGCGCGCCGTGAGTGCGATCAACCACGCCCGGTAGGTGAGCGCCTCGGCATTGTCCGGCTCCACCTTCAGCACCTGGTTGTAGAGCTCGATCGCCTTCGTGGGGTCGGAGAAGTTCAGCTGTCTCGCGGCGCTGAGACGAGTCGCCGTGCTCTCCTCGATTCCGCCGCTCGAACTCTGGCCGGGGAGCCGCTGGCCGGCGGAGGACGCGACCCACGCGCCGCTTCCCCCCGCGAGCGAGAGGACCACGAGCAGCGCGACGATCCGGCGCGGCCACGTGCGCCGGCGCAGCGGCGGCGTGTCGTCGGGGCGGTCGATCTCGTCGCCGCTCAACTGGCGCGAGATGGCGGCGGCGCGCGCGACGTAGTCGTCACGAAGCGCCGAGTAGTCATCCTCATGGATGTCGCCGGCCTCGCGCTCGCGCTCCAGGTCGCGGAGCGAGTCCAGGAGGAAGTCGAGCTGCTCCTCCAGCATCTCGCGCTCGGTCCAGCCGTGCATCACAGGACCTCGTCATCCTCGTCATCGTGCGCCGTCGTGAGCAGACCGGCCACGAGCGCGCGGTCGTCGTCGCTCGGCACCGAACCCTGTTGCAGGCGCCAGCGCCGGAACGCCGCCGCCAGACCTGCGACCGCACACACACCCACCGCGATGGGCAGCACCCAGACGAGCGCGTCGAACCCGGTGGCACGCGGCACGAGCAGCACGCGAGCCTGGAACGACGCGGCGATGTTGGCGATGATCTCATCGTCGGTGAGCCGGCCGGCGGCCACGTCACGGGCGATCTGGTTGCGGATGGACTCCGCCGCCGACGCACGCGACACGTAGACGCTCTCCCCGTCGCACGTGGGGCAGGCGACCCTCCTGGATATCGCGTCGATGCGGTCGCTCTGGGTGAGCGGGCCGTTGTCGCGCGTGGCCCCCACCGTGAGGAGAACCACCACCACGAGGCCCATCACCATCCATGACGGCCACGACTTCACCTTCCCCATCAGACGGGTCGTCCCGGTGCTCACGACTGCTGCTCCCCCGCCGTGCGCATCATGTCGATGCGTTCCTGGAGGAACCCCTCGGTGAGCTCCCCGATGATGCGCAGGCGCACGAACCCGTTCGGGTCGATCACCCACGTCTCGGGCACCTTCGCCACGCCGAACGCCACGGAGATCGCCCCGTCGTCGTCCTTCACCTTCGGTCACCGCCGTTCGCCGAGAAGAACGCCTCCACGGCCTCGTCGCTGTCATCGTTCACCACTGTGTACAGCTCCACCGGGTCATCAGCCGACTGCTGCGCCGCGGCGAAAGCGACCAGCTGGGGATGCTCGTTGCGGCAGGGCACGCACGTGGAGTTGAAGAAGTTCAGCACCACCCAGCTCCCCTTGCGGCGCGAGAGGTCGAACCGACCTCCGTCGAGCGTGGCCGACCGCACCGCGGGGGCCGGCCGCCCGAGCAGCGGGGACTCGGCGGTGTCCCCCTCGCCGGGGTCGGCGAGCGCGAGCACGGCGAGCAGCCCCACGAGGACGGCACCGACCGCGGCGGCAATCAACGGCGAGCGTCGCTGCGTCACGGCGCCGCCACCTCCGGCACCGGTGCGGACACAGGGTCGGTGGGCTTCCGGCGCCGGCCCGGGAACATCGCGAGAACCGTGCCCACGGCCATGAGCGCGCCGCCGATCCAGATCCACACGATCATCGGTTTCACGAACACCTTGATCTTCGCCGTGCCGGAATCCATCCTCACCGGGGGCTCGAGGGTGACGTAGATGTCCTTGGTGAGGGTCGTGAGCACCGAGGGCGTGCCGATGTTGTTGCCCATCTTCAGGAACTTGGTGACGGCCGGTGCCCTCTCCGTCCCGTCCACTTCCACCCTCGCCGAGATCCGTGTCTGCCTGTCGTCCTGCAGCCGGGAGAATCCCGTCAGTTCGAACGTGTGGCCGCCCCACGTGACCGGGGTGTCGAGCTTGAGCGTGAGTTCCTGGCTGCGGGTGAAACTGTTGGAAGCCGCCAGTGCGACTGCGATGAGGATCACACCGATGTGCACCACCATCCCGCCGTTCGCGCGGCCGACCAGGCCCCGCAGTCCCTGACGGCGGGTGGCCAGCACCAACTGGCGCAGCGCGGCACCTCCCGCGAAACCGCCGAGGAAGAACGTGAGGAGCGGCTCGATGCCCGTGGCGCCCAGCACCACGCTGGCGAACAACGCGAGGGTGCCGCCCCATGCCGGCCAGAACAGCCGCTGCGACAGCAGCTCGCCCGATGCCTTGCGCCACGGCAGCACGGGCGCGACGCACATGAGGAACAGCAGGGTGAGACCCACGGGCACGCCGAGGCGGTCGAAGAACGGCTCGCCGACCACCAGTTGACGGTCCTGCAGTGCCTCGACGACCAGCGGGAACACCGTCCCGAGCAGCACCACGAACGCGAACACGGAGAACACCACGTTGTTCGCGAGGAACGCACCCTCACGGGAGACGGGCGAGTCGATCGTGCCCGGCGAGCGCAGCAGGTCGCCGCGCCACCCGATGAGAACCACGGAGGCAAGCACGATGACCGCGAAGAACGTGAGCAGGAACGGACCGATCTGGCCGTCGCTGAACGCGTGGACGCTGTTCAGCACTCCCGACCTGGTGAGGAACGTGCCGAGAATCGTGAGGGAGAACGTGGACACGAGCAACGACAGGTTCCACACGCGCAGCATCCCCCGTCTCTCCTGCACGAGAACGGAGTGGATGTACGCGGTGCCGGTGAGCCACGGGATGAAGGATGCGTTCTCCACCGGGTCCCACGCCCACACGCCACCCCACCCGAGCACCTCGTAGCTCCACCAGCTGCCGAGGATGATGCCGAACGTGAGGAACCCCCACGAGGCGAGGGCCCAGCGCCGCGTCTCCAGCAGCCAGCCCTCCCCCACCCGTCCGGTGACCAGCGCACCGATCGCGAAGGCGAACGGCACCGTGAAACCGACGTAGCCGAGATAGAGGATCGGCGGGTGGAACACGACGAGGATGTGGTTCTGCAGGAGGGGGTTCGGACCGGGGCCGTCGAGCACCCCCGGAGGTCCGGCCGCGAACGGGTTCGCGGGACCGAGTGTGAGGACGAAGAAGAAGATCCCCACGAAGAACATCGTCGCGAGTGCCCACCCGACCATGGGGTCGGCGAGCTTGCTGCGGTACTTGAACGCGACACCGACGGTGAGGAACGTGAGCACCATCAACCACAGCAGGATCGACCCCTCGAGCGCGCTCCACACCGCGGTGAAGTTGTACAGCGCGGGCGTGCTCCACGAACCGACCTTCTGCACGTAGGCGAGGGAGAAGTCGCGGGTGATCATTGCCCACTCCATGCACGCGAAAGCCCCGAGCGACGCGATGCCCGTGAGCCAGGCGAAGCGCGGCGCGAGACGCATGACTTTCTCGTCCGCACGGCGTGTTCCCAGAACGGCCGCCAGCAGGCCGAACACGGCGGCGACAAGCCCCACCAGCAAGGAAGCCCGCCCGAGCGGGCCGGCTATCCCTCCGACACCGAGCACGCGGCAGCCTCTTCGTTCGCCTCGTCGAACCGGGACTTGTTCTTCTCCTGGTACTCGTTCGTGTGCTTCACCTCGATGCGGTCGCTGTCGAAGCCCGCACCGTCGAGGCGGCCGTGGGCCACCACAGGGATGCACTCCTGGAACACCCCGCCCGGGTCCCCGAGGTAGGAGACATCAATCGACTTGCCGTTCCACTCCAGCGTGAACGCGGTGGTGCCGTCCTTCTTCTCGAGGGTGTCCTTCCTCACGATGCCCTGGACGCGTATGCGGCGGTCGCCGTCGCACCCGTCGCGGACGCCGATCTCGTCGACGTTGCAGTAGTAGTCGATGGCACTGGTGAGGAACTTGGTGACGACCACCCCGCCGGCGACGAGCGCCAGCGCGACGACGACCATCGGTGCCCAGCGGCGCCGGCGCCGCACCGGGACGCCGGCCCCGTCGGTGCGCGGGGTCAGGTCCACGGCATCTCCTCGCGCGTCGCGCGGCGGGCCATGGCCCTGCCGCGGCGCACGACCCACGCCGCGTACGCGGCGATGGAGCCGAACGTGAGCACGTAACTGGCGATGATGAACGAGGCGTGCTCCATCAGCGGGCTCCTGCCTCGTCACGCCTGGACGCGATTGCCTCGTCCAGTCCGCGGTCTGCGACCGTGTCCTCCAGCAGGATCACGCGCTGGCGGTGCAGGAGCAGCCACACGAAGAGCGCAGTGAACGTGGCGAGCCCGAGCATCAACGTGAAGAGCATCAACCCGTCGAGCTCGACTCTCGCGTTCGGGTTCGCCACCGAGGCCTCCTGGTGCAGGGACCTCCAGAGCTCCACGCTGAAGTGGACGAGCGGTATCTCGAGCACAGCGAGCAGGGCGATGACCGACGACCTCCTGGCCCGCTGGCGGAGGGTGCCGCCGAGCCGGCGCACCGCGAGATACCCCACGTACGTGATGAAGAGAAATGCCGTGCTGGTGAGCCGTGCGTCCCACACCCAGTACGTGCCCCATGTGAGGCGGCCCCACAGGCTGCCCGTCACCAGTGACACCGCCACGAAGAGGACACCGATCTCTGCACTGGCCCCCGCAACCCTGTCCCACGCGACCGAACGGCTCCGTCCGGACACGTACGCGCCGGAACACACCGCGGTGAGGGCGAACGCCATGTAGGCCACCCAGATGGAGGGCACGTGCACGTACATGATCCGCACGGTGGAGCCCTGCACGACGTCCTCGGCGGACCACCACAGTCCGCTCATCACGAGCAACGCGAGCAGGACGGCGACCACGGCACCGAGCCGTCGCGTGGCCGGTGTTCCGGTGGTTGCGTGTGCGGCCGTGGGGGTCATCTCGTCAGTCTTGTGGAGGGAGGGTTCGGCGCCCTATTCGTCGACCAGTGGACCGAAGGCGACACTGCCGGCCGCGCCGAAGATCACCGCGAACACCGCGAGGAGGCCGATCCACGGCCACCCCTCGGAGACGGATGCGCCGCCACTGCCGAAGGCCGCCTCGGTGGCACGGGTTGCGCCGATGAGGACGGGTGCCACGACCGGCAGGAGGAGCAACGGGAGCAGAGTCTCGCGGCCCCTCGCACCGGCAGCGAGACCGCCGTAGAGGGTACCCACGAAGCCGAGCCCCACGGTGGCGGCCACCATGGTGACGAATGCCTCTGCCCAGCCTGCGGCGGTCGGCTCCACCCCGTACAGCACGAACGCCGCGCACACGAGAACCACCTCGAGCGCGAACAATTGCACCATCAGGGCCGCGGACTTCCCGAGGAAGATCGCCGCAGGGTCCACCCCCGCCACCCGCAGTGCATCGAGGGCCCCGTCGGCGGACTCCACCGCGAAACTGCGCTGGACCACGACGAGCATGCTGAACAGGGTGGCCAGCCACACGAGCCCGGGGGCGACGCGCTGGAGGATGCCGTCGTTGTCGAGCGCGAACGCGAACATGACCATGACCACGAGCGCGAACGGGGCCACCTGGTTGACGATCACCCGGCTGCCCGCCTCCACGGCGAGGTCCTTACGTGCGACCGCGACGGCGACTGACCGGCGGTTCATCGCGTTCCCCCGTCGACGATCATCCCGCCGTCCACGGTGACGACGCGCGAGGCGAGTGCGCCGGCCCGCTCCAGCTCGTGCGATGACACGACGACGGTTGCACCCGCGGACACTGCGTCACGCAGCACCGCATCGATCTCGTCGCGCCCGGCTGCGTCGAGCCCGGCATGGGGTTCGTCGAGCAGCCACAGCTCCGCCCGCCGCACGAGCATCGAGGCGAGCGCGCAGCGTCTCCTCTGCCCGGCGGAAAGCCTGTCGGCGCGAACGGACGCGAGCCGGCCGTCCAGTCCCATGCGTGCCATCGCCGCCGCCACCTCCTCGGTGGTGGCGCCCACGGTGGACGCCCAGAACCTGATGTTCTGCGTGACAGTGAGATCCAGGTACAGCCCGTTCGTGTGCCCGAGCAGCCCGACCCGCGACCTGATCGCCTCGCGCTGGGAAGTGACATCCATACCGAGCACGGTGCCGCCGCCGCGCTCGACCGGCAGGAGACCCGCGCACACGCGCAGGACGCTGGTCTTGCCGGCCCCGTTCGGGCCCTGCAGCAACACGACCTCGCCGCGCGCGACGGTGAGATCCACCCCCGCGAGAGCGGGGAATCCGCCGAGAACGGCGACCACCCCGCGCAGTTCGACCACGTTCTCCATGCCCTGCGAACGCTACCGAGTGGCACCCGCCCGCGGGTCCATGCCGTTAGGTTCGGTCCGTGGCAACACCGGGAAAGTCGGGGACGAAGGAGACACCGCGGGCGGACACCCTCCCCCGTCTGCTCGACGCCGTCGGTCGTTCCCTGATTGCGGCCGGGTTGCTGCTCCTCGCGTTCACCGCGTACCAGCTGTGGGGCACGGGGATCGAGCAGGCGCGCAGCCAGCAACGACTCGAGAAACAGTTCACCACCTCGGTCTCCGCGCCCGCCACGACGGCCCCCGACAGCCCCACGACGACAGTCACGGTCCCGCGCCACGGGGACGCGGTGGGACGGATGCAGATCCCCTCCATCGGCGTCGACGAGTGGATGGTCGCAGGGGCCCGCCTCGGTGACCTGGAGAAAGGACCGGGTGTCTTCGCCGGTTCGGTGATGCCCGGGCAGACAGGGAACTTCGCCGTCGCGGGGCACCGAACCTCGTACGGCGCCCCGTTCGGCGACCTCGACAAACTGCGCGACGGCGACGACATCATCGTGACCACTGCGGACGGCGAGTTCACCTACAAGGTCGTCGACTCGAGGATCGTGCCGCCGAGCGAGGTGGGCGTGCTCGCCCAGGTGAAGGACCGCGCGATCGCAACCCTCGTCACGTGCCACCCGAAGTGGACGTCGAAGAACCGGCTCATCGTCACCGCGGAGCTCGCCCCCGTGCACACACCCGCGCCGCCGACCCCCCTCGCCGTTGCCGACTATCCGGGCACCGCAGTGACTGAGCAGATCACCCCGGGGTGGCTGCACGACCGCAGTCGCATCCTTCCCACCGCCGCGTGGTCCGCTGCTCTCGTTGCAATGTGGGTCGCCGCCCGCCGGCTCGGCCGGGGCGGGGCGGGCCGGCGCGCGGCCGTGTGGTCCGTGTGGGCGCTGGCATCCTTGCCCGCTCTCTACGTGATGTTCGACAATCTCTCCGGGCTGCTGCCCGCCAATCTCTGATCTCCCAATACGCTTCGCACCGATGAACCACCCCCAGGACGACGCGGTCCGCGCGAGGCGCGCGCAGGTCGCGAAGTGGACACTGCTCGCCAACCGCATCGGGTGGCTCTTCATGGCGCTGGCCATGGCGGCCTTCGTGATGGCGTTCGTGCTCGGCTTCAAGGGACCGCTCGTCACCCTCGTCACGTTCAGCCTCATCGCGGGATCCGTCCTGCTCGCGCCGTCCATCGTGCTCGGGTACGCGGTGAAGGCCGCCGAGCGCGAGGACCTGGAGAACGGCCGCTGAGATGTCCCACGACGCGCCGGCCCGCAAGGAACAGATCCTCACTGTCGCGCTCACCGCGTTCGCACGGAGCGGTTACCACAACACATCGATGAACGACATCGCCGATGCGCTCGGCGTGACGAAGCCGGTGATCTACCAGCACTTCGACAGCAAGCGGGCCCTTTACCTGGAGTTGCTGGGGTTCGTGGGCAGGGACCTCGTGTCCCGCGTGGTCACAGAGGCGGCAAAGGCGGGTGACGACGGCCGCGAGAAGACCCTGCGCGGCATGGTCGCCTACTTCACCTGGGTGTCCCAGAACCGCAACGCGTTCTCCCTGATCTTCGAGAGCAGCGGCCGCGTGGACGAGGAGTTCGCCGACATCGTGAAGCAGTTCGAGGACGGCGCCGCCGCCGCGATCGCCCCGCTCATCACCGCGGACGTCGACGCGAAGGACCAGCGCACGTTCGCCCTCGGGCTGGTGGGCATGGCCGAGGCTGTCAGCCGGCATCTCATCGCCGAGAACGTGGACTTCGACCCCGAGAAGGTCGGCCGTGCGATCGGCGGGCTGGCCTGGGCGGGCCTGCGCTCCATCGGCGACTGATTCTCTTCCGCGCCGCGCCGGGAGCGGTCAGTCGCGCAGCGTGAGCCCGCGGTAGCCGTCGACAAAGCCACCGCGGCGCAGGATGTCGGTGATCGGGTCGTCGCTCGAGGGGGACTCCCCGTCGATCTTGCGCACCTCCAGCGACCGCCGCCTGCCGTCCTTCACCAGCGAGACCAGCGCGTCGACCCACGAGGAACGTTCACGCGTGTGCGGGAACGTGACCAGGTGGTGTGCGCGCGGGTCGAACCACGCGAGCACCTCCCCGTCGGCGAGCACGACCACTGCACCCGCACTGCGTGTGGGCCGGCCGGTGGTGAGCGGCCACGGAACTGTGGCTCCGTGGGGCTGGGCGGGGTCGGTGGCCGCGAGCACGACAGGCGTGGGAACTGACTCGGGGTGCAGTTCCGCATCCACACCGTCACGCGCGTCGCGCAGCCTGTCGACCGCGCCGGGCAGGGCGAACTGGGCCGCACCGAGTCCGTTGATGAAGTAGCCACGGCGAACCTGGCCGCGCTCCTCCATGGTCTTCAGCACGCCGTACACAGCGGCGAACCCCCCCACCGGGCCCTCCGCGAGGACCGCCTCGCGCGTGACCACGCCGTGGCGCTCGAGCATCTGGAGCGCGAGCGCGTGCGACGACTCCGTGGGGCGCGGCGCCGGAAGGAGCAACGGCGCCACAAGGCTCCACCGACCGGCACCGGTGGGCGGGCCGATGCGCGTGAGCCGGCCCGGCCGCGGACGACCGGTGCGCCCGGCCGTGCGCGACGTGGCCCCCGCGCGGCCTCCGCCCGAGAGCATGGCGCGCAACGGGG
>RFZO01000072.1 GCA_009920715.1 Actinomycetota bacterium
AGTTTGACGGGACGTGCGACGGAAGGTTGCTCGACCAGCCTTCCGGGGCCGGCGTGCGCGGGGATGACGTTCACGGCGATGGTGGCGATGTCGTCGAACTGGAAGTACCCGCAGGCGAGCGGCGCACTCTTCGTGGACGGCCGGAAGTCGAACGGCTCGCTGTGGGCGCGGGTTGACTGAGTGACGCCGGGACCCGGGTACTCGTCCTCCATCCATGGTGCACCCGGGCCCGTCTCCGTGCTGCGGGTCGGGTATTTTCGGTGCCGTGGAAGTCACCGTCCGGCCTGAACTCGCCGCCGCACACGACCGTGCGTGGCAGTCGCTCGCAGAGGCCGGCACGTGGTGGTCGGCACGCCAGCGTCGCGAGCTGGCGGAGACGGCAATCACCGCCATGTGGGCCGGTCCGGACACCGCAGTCCGCACCCGTGAGGGAGTGCCCACAGAGGCACCCCTGGCGGCGCACCGGGCCGTGGCCGCGATGGCAAGCGGCACTCCGGCGATCACGCGTGAGTGGTGGGAGAGCACCCGCGACGCGATCGGCGCGCTGGAGTACGTCGAGCTCGTGGGCCTTGTGTGTGTCGTTGCCTCGGTCACGTCACTGCGGAACACGCTCGGCATGGCGCCGCGGGAACTTCCTGCCGCATCAGACGACGGACCGACGAAGGTCGCACCTCCCGGTCTCGCTGACGCCACGCTCAACTGGGTACCCGTGGCGGCGCCGGCCGATGCGAACGCGGCGGTCGTGCAGGCGCTCACTGCCGTGCCGGCCGCGAACGAGATGCTGTGGAGCCTCGCCGACGTGCAGTACATCCCCGACGCCGAGATGGTCGACCCGCGCTGGACGCGCGGCACGCTCTCGCGAGTGGAGATGGAACTCGTCGCCACGCGGGTGTCGTTCAGCCGCGAATGCCATTATTGAACGTCGTCGCACGCAGCCATGCTCAGTTGGAGCGGCAAGGACCAGGGAATACCGGTGGATCTCCCCACGCTGACCGTGGGGGTGCCCCACGCGCGCGAACTTCTCGCGTTCGCGGCCGCCGCTGCGTCACCCGCACCGGACAGCGACGCTCTCGCGGCCGCACGACGAGACCTCACGGCGGCAGCGGGCGAGGCCGTGATGGTGGACGCGGCCGCGGTGGTGGCGAATTTCGAGATGATGACGCGGCTCGCCGAGTGCACCGGGGCGGTGCTCCACAACCGTGCGAGCGCGATTGCGGGCACGGCAGTGGGCGCTGATTCCTTCAAGCGTCACTGAGGCACCGGCCGCCGCCGGGCTGGCGTGTCAGTCGTCCGTGCGGTTGCCTGCGGTCGACCGGCGGCGGCGGTTCATGACCAGACCGGCGGCCAGGATGAGCCCGGCGAACGCCGCCATCAGGATGAGACCCGTGGGCAGCGACCCGTTTCCGTCCGTCGGTGAGCCGGATGCGGAGTCATCGTCCGTGGATCCGCCGGTCGTGTCGGTGTCGTCCGTTGCGGCCGGCAGCACCTCGATCTTGACCTCTGCCGAACGCAGCGTCCCGTCCGGAGCGAGTCCGTTCAGCTGCACGGTGTGGTCGCCGGTCGTGACCGACATCGGGATCCTGTAGGCGCCGGAAAGCGCACCCGCGGCATCGGCCGTTCCCTCGCCGAGCAGCGTGGGTGTGGAGAAGATCCAGAGTGATGCGTCGCTCCCGGGCAGCAGGCCCGACACTGAGACGTCGAATGTGTCGCTGATCCTGAACACGGGCATCCCGCGGAGGTTCAGCTTGATGCCCGACTTGAGGGAGATGCGCACGACCAACTTCTCGCCGGTGCGGACGATGTAGGCGCCGTCCTCGACCTGTGCCGTGACCCAGCTCTTCTCCGGCACGCCGAAGACAGTTCCTGCCCCGTCGTTCACCGGTGTCAGCGTCGAATTGTCGACAGCCACTGTCGCATCAGGCGCCGCAGCGGCAGCGCCCTGTGACTTCTTCGGCTTCTTCACCGGCTTGGTGACGGGTGTGGCGATCGGCGTGGCGATCGGCGCAGCGGGAGTCTGCGGGGTGAGAACGGGCTGCGTGACCGGTGCGGTCACCGGGGCCGCGGCCGCAGCGACCGGCGTGGATGCATTCGAGGCGATGGAGACCACCCCGGTGCCGACGGCGTTCACGGGCGTGACGCGGAAGAGGTAGGCGCGCCCGGCAGAGAGATTGGACACCGAGACTGTGGTGGCGGTGCTCACGCCGTCGGCCACTGCCTGCCAGGTGTCGCCCCCGTCGGAGGAGTACTCGATCACGTAGTCAGTGACGGGCGAGCCTCCGTCGTCTGTGGGTGCCGACCAGGAGAGCATGACGGAGTCGGTACCGGCGGTGGCAGAGGGGGCGGCGACCGCGCGGGGCACGGTGGTGGGCTTGGCCACGGCCGATGCCGTGGCGACGCTTGCACCGTTGTCGTTGAACGCGCGCACCTTCACGTCGTAGGTGGTGCCGTTGCGGAGACCGCGGAGAACCGTGGGGTTGTCGGCAACGTCGTTCCACACGGTGCCGCCGTCGATCGAGTACTCGTACCGGGAGATGGCGAGCCCACCATTGGACAGCGGTGCCTGCCAGGAGACGGTCATCATCGAATCCCCGGTGACCACGCTCAGGTTGCGCGGCACGCTCGGCACGGTGGAGGGGATGCCCTGGACGGTGACCGACGGGATGCCGAGCGCGTCAACGTTGGACGCACGAAGAGCCAGTTCGTAGGACTGTCCGTTGACGAGGTTCCCGATGCGCAGCGTCGTGGCGGTGGAGGTGGTGACGGGGGCTGACGTCATCGCCGCGGCGAAGTCCGGTGCCCCGCGCATCCCCCCGCGCGGGAAGGCGAGGGACTGTGCGGTGGCCGTGTTCGACCAGGTGACCCCGCCGTCGAGGCTGTAGAAGAAGTCCTGCAGAGCGTCGCCGCCGGTGTCTGACGGCGGTGCGTACCGCACCACGATCTCGCCGTTCCCGGTCTGGACCGAGGTGATGGTGGGCGGCGCGGGCGGCGCAGTGGCGCGCTTGGTTGCTGCGTTGCTCGCTGTTCCCGCACCGCGGAGGTTCACCGCACGGATGGCCACGTCGTACTCGGTGCCCACGGTGACGTTGTTGATCTCCATGGGGGAGGCTGTCGACACTGCGTCGGCCCAGTTGTCGCCGCCGTCGAGTGAGTACTGGTAGCCCAGCACCGGGGCGCCGCCGTTCGAAGCGGGCGGTGTGAACGCGACCATCAGGTTGCCGTTGCCGGAGGTCACCGAGGAGACAGCGGGCGCATCCGGCGTGGTGGCAGGCAGCGCACTGACGGTGGCGGAGTCGGCTCCGTGGCCCCTCAGGTTGATTGCCCTGATGCGCACCGGGTACGTGGTGCCGTTCGAGAGCCCCGTCAGGCGGAGCGGACCGGCGGTGCTTGCCGGCGTCCTCACGGTCCAGGTGTCCCCGTTGTCGATCGAGTACGAGATGTTGGTGATTGCGGAGCCGCCGTCGCCGCCGAGCGCGAAGGCGACATCAACCGCACCGCTCGCGGAGATCACCTGGGTGATCTGGGGTGCATCCGGCACCGTGGAGGGCACACCGGGTTCGGCACTGCTCGCTGTGCCGGGTCCGCGGCTGTTGACGGCGCGGATTGCCACCGAATAGCTGACACCGTTCACCAGTCCCGGCACCTGAAGAGGGCTGGTGGTTCCCGTGACGGCAGCCCATGTTGCCCCGCCGTCGGTGGACACCTGGTACGCGGTGACGGGTGCCCCGCCGTTTGAGCCCTCGTTGAACGCCACGGACAGGGTGCCGTTCGACCCCGTGACCGAGGTGATGGTCGGCGCGAGCGGCGGGCCCGACGGCAGTGCGGAGACGGCGGCGCTGGGGTCGCCGGCACCGATGGTGTTGATCGCCTTCAGGCGCACCGGGTAGCTGGTGCCGTTCGTGAGTCCGGTCACGACGATCGGACCCACGGTGGAGGCAGGCGAGCGGGTGGTCCAGGTGACGCCGTCGTCGAGCGAGTACGCATAGTTGGAGATGGCGTTTCCGCCGTTGCCGTTCGGGACGAAGGCGATGACCGCGCGCCCGTTCTCGCCCGTTGCGGAGGTGATGGTTGGTGCGTCAGGCGCCCTGGCCGGTGTAACGGCCGTCGCCGCGCTCTGGCTTCCGGTGCCCATGGCATTCACGGCGCGCAGGCGCACCTGGTAGGGCGTGCCGTTCACCAGGCCGGGCAGCGGGAGCGGACTGGACGTGGACGCTGGGTTGCGGGTGGTCCATGTGAGTCCGTCATCAGTGGAGTACTCGATGTTGGTGACTGCCGCACCGTTCGACGCCCCGAGCACGAAGGTCACCTGGGCCGATCCGTCGCCACCGGTGACTGCGGAGATGGTGGGTGCGGAAGCGACGGTCGCCGGGGTGCCGTTCACGGAGATGCTCGCCGCGCCCGACCCCCGGGCGTTCACCGCGCGCACCTTGACCGCGTACGTGGTGCCGTTCGTGAGCCCGGTCAACGTCAGGGGGCTCGATGCGGACGCCGGATCAGGCGTGGTCCAGTTCTGGCCGCCGTCGGTGGAGTGCTCGATGTTCGTGATGGCGGACCCGCCGTCGAACCCGGTGGAGAAGTTCACGGTCAACTGCCCGTTGCCGCGCGAGATCGACGAGATGGTGGGTGCGTCCGGTGCCCGGGCGGGGGTCAGCTGGCGGAGCGCCGATGCCGCACCCACTCCGATGGCGTTGCGGGCCCTCAGCCGCACGTCGTACGTGGTGCCGTTCGACAGGCTGGAGATCACGAGTGGCGAGGAGTCTCCGGGCACGTTCGTCCAGGTGGCTCCGTCATCGAGCGAGTAGTCCATGGATGTCACCGCGCGGCCGCCGTCGTCGAGCACGTAGTAGCCGACGTTCAGGGTGCCGTCGTCGACGGTGGGCGCCGAGATGGTGGCGGCCCCCGGCACCGTCGCGGGGTTCCCGGTGACCGGGTCACTCGATGTTCCCCGGCCCTGGATGTTGACCGCTGCCAGCACCACGGACACGTCGGTGCCGTTGGTGAGGCCGGAGATGACCACGGGCGAGTCGACGCTGGCGGGCGAGAGCAGCGTGAACGCGCCGCCGTCGGTGGAGTACGCGTAGTTCGTGATGACGGCACCGCCGTTGTCGGCAGGCGGCTCGAACTCGACGGTGAGGGTGGTGTCCCCGGGGACGATGCGGGTGATGGTGGGCTTGTCGGGGGCGGTGGCGGGCGTGCCGCTGGTGCGGCTGGACGTGCCGGGGCCGTTCGTGTTCACGGCGCGGATGCGGATGGGGTAGGTGACGCCGTTCGTGAGGTCGGAGATGGTCACGGGGCTCGACGTGGATGCGGGGTTGCGGGAAGTCCAGTTGGCGCCGTCGTCCACCGAGTACTGGATGTTGGTGATGGCCGACCCACCGGTTGCGCCGAGCGCGAACGCAACCTCCACCAGGCCGTCACCCGGCGTGACGGAGATGATGGCGGGCATCGACGGCACGGTGGAGGGGGTGCCGTTCGTTGCGGTGCTGGCCGCACCGTTGCCACGGGCGTTGACGGCGCGGATCTTGATCGCATACGTGGTGCCGTTCGTCAACGATGACACGGTGAAGGATCCGCTGCTGACAGCGGTGGACTCCGCCGTCCAGGTGTTCCCCCCGTCGAGCGAGTACTCGTAGTTGGAGATGGCCGCGCCTCCGTTGCTCGCCGGTGCGGTGACGGCAACGGTGAGCGAGCGGTTGCCGGAGGTCACGGAGGCGACCGAGGGAGTGCCCGGCACCGTGGACGGCGTGCCGCTGGCGGGTGATGACGGGTCACCGTTTCCGCGTGCGTTGACCATCTGGATCTTCAGCGAGTAGGCCGTGCCGTTCGTGAGGCCGGTGATGACGAGCGGGCTGGCGGTGGAGTCCGACTGGCGGGCGGTCCATGTGGAGCCGCCGTCGGTGGACCAGCGAAGCGTGGTGGCGGTGGCTCCGCCGTTGTTGCCCTGGGTGAAGGCCACCGTGAGCCTGCCGTCGCCGGGAAGCACCGAGGTGATGGTCGGCTCGAACGGGGCCCGTGACGGCACACCGGCCGTTGCCCCGGACTCCGCGCTCGATCCCATGCGGTTCACGGCGCGCACCTTCACCTGGTAGGTGGTGCCGTTCGTGAGGGACGGAACGGTGATGGACGTCGACGTGGATCCAGTGGAGGTCCAGGTGGTGCCGTCATCGGTGGAGTACTCGTACGCGGTCAGGGAGGCCCCGCCGTTGTCACCCGCCGTGACGGCCACCAGCAACGACGCATTTCCCGGGGTCACCGAGTCGATGGTGGGCGCGGAAGGTGTTGTCGCGGGCGTGGCCGAGGTTGCGGTGCTGTTCGTGCCGCTGCCCTGTGCGTTCACCGCACGCAGGCGAACGGGGTAGGCGGTGCCGTTCGTGAGGCCGGTGATGGCGAGGGGGCTGGCGGTTGATGACGGGCTGCGCGTGGTCCACGTGATGCCGTTGTCGGTGGAGTACTCCATGTTCGTGATGGTCGAGCCGTTGTCGGAACCCGCCACGAACGACACGGACAACCCACCGTCGGTCGATGTGATGCTCGCCACCACGGGCGCCGCCGGCGCACCCGCGGGCCGTCCGACCGTACCGGTGCTCTCCGGGCCGGCACCGCGCACGTTCACCGCACGCAGTTTCACGGTGTAGTCCGTGGCGTTGTTCAGGCCCGAGATGACGAGCGGGGCCGCGGGCGTGGCGGGGTTGCGCGCCGTCCATGTCTGGCCATTGTCGATGGAGTACTCGTAGTTGGACACCGCCTCGCCGCCGTCGCTCGCAGGTGCGGTGAAGCTCACCGACAGCGCGGTGTCGGACGCCGTCACGGACGTGATGGACGGCGCACCGGGCACCGTGGCGGGCTTCGCACCCGTGGTGTTGCTGGTGGCACCCGCGCCCTTGGAGTTCACCGCACGGACTGCCGTGTTGTACGCGGTGCCGTTCGTGAGCCCCGTGATGACGATGGGCCGCGCAACGGATGCCGGGTTGCGCACCGTCCACGTGGCGCCGCCGTCCAGCGAGTACTCGTAGTTGGTCACCGCCGAGCCAGCGGTGTCCGTGGGGGGCGAGAGGTAGATGGTGAGGGTCTGGTCGGATCCGACCACGGAACTCACGGAGGGCGCCCCCGGGGTCCAGATCGGGGTGCCGGATACGGCAGTGCTTGCCGTGCCCGCGCCGCGCACGTTGTAGTGGCGGAGCTTCACGCTGTACGTGCTGCCGTTGGTGAGACCCGTGACCAGCACGGGGCTGGTGGCTGCCGAGGCGGTGGTCCACGACGTGCCGCCGTCGACCGAGTACTCGGTGGCGGTGATGGCCGACCCGCCGTTGTTGCCGCTGGTGAACGTGACGCTCAGCGAGCCGGACACGCTCCCCACGGCCACGCCGGTGATCGTGGGTGCGGACGGCGGCGCTGACGGTGTCCCGTTGGTGGCGGTGCTCGCCACACCGGTGCCCCGCGCGTTGATGCCGCGCATCGCGACCTGGTAGGTCGTGCCGTTGGTGAGGTTGTTGATCGTGAGCGGGCTGGTGACGGCAGCCGGGTTGAGCGTGGTCCATGTGGAGCCGCCGTCGGTGGAGTACTCGTAGTTGGTCACCGTTGCCCCGCGTGCGGGGGCGGCGGAGAAGTCCACGCGAAGGAACCCGCTGCCGCTGTTCACGCTGTTGATGGTGGGTGCCGCCGGCACGTTCACCGGGGTGCCCTCCACGGTCGTACTGGCCGTGCCTGCGCCCTGGGCGTTCACCGCGCGCACCTTCACGGGGTACACCGTGCCGTCAACCAGCCCGGTCACGACGATCGGCGACACGGTGGATGCGGGTGAGCGGACCGTCCAGGTGGTGCCGCCGTTCACGGAGTATTCGTAATTGGTGATTGTGCTCCCGCCGTTGCTCGCCGGCGCACTGAACGCAACCGTGAGCTGGCCGGGATCCGCGGTGATCCCGTCGATCACCGGGGCGCCCGGCACCGTGGCCGGGGTGCCCTGGGCTGACGTGCTTGCGGTTCCTGCGCCCTGGGAGTTCACGGCCCGCACGCGCACGGTGTACGCCGTGCCGTTCGTGAGGCCCGCGATCACCAACGGGCTGGCCGATGATGCTGGGGTGCGCACGGTCCATGTGGTCCCGTTGTCGACGGAGTACTCGTAGTTGGTGATCGGAGCACCGCCTGTGGCGCCGGCCGTCACATCAACCGAGAGACGCGTGTTGCTTCCCGTCACCGCACCGATGGTGGGTGCACCCGGGGTGGTGGCCGGGGTGCCGTCGGACGCCGCGCTCGCACCGCCTGCGCCCTGGGAGTTCACCGACCTGATTCGCACCGCATAGGTGGTGCCGTTGGTGAGGCCCGTGATGACGACGGGCGATGCCGTGCCGGCCGGTGTGCGCGCGGTCCACGTGGTGCCGTCGTCAGTGGAGTACTCGTAGTTGGTCGGTGCCGCACCGCCGTCCGCACCCGCCACGAACGACACGTCGAGGCGGCCGTTCGACGGGGAGATGCCACTGATTGTTGGTGCGCCCGGGGTGGTTGCCGGGGTTCCGTCCACTGCGGCACTCACCGTGCCCGCGCCGCGCAGGTTCACGGCGCGGATCCTGACGGGATAGGTGCGTGCGTTCACCAGGCCGGACACGGAGAACGAGCCGGAGACGCTCGCCGGGTTCAGTGCGGTCCAGCTGGTGCCGTCGTTCAGTGAGTACTCGTAGTTGGTGATCGACGCGCCGCCGTTGAACGACGGGGCGGTGTAGGACACGCGCAGGCGGCCCGATGAGGGTTCGATCCCCGTGATGGTGGGTGCGTCGGGGGTGCGGGAGGGCGTGCCGGAGGCGGATGAGCTGGCAGTGCCGGCCCCGGCCGGGTTCACGGCTCGGATGCGCACCGAATACAGGGTGCCGTTGGTGAGCGAGGGGACAACCAGGGGCGAGGCGGTGCTCGCGGGGTTCCGGGCCGTCCAGGTGGTGCCGTCGAGGGTGTACTCGTAGTTGGTGATCGCGATGCTTCCGTTGCTCACCGGTGCGGAGAAGACGACGCTCAGCGTGGAGTTCGACGTGGACACAGAAGAGATGGTCGGGGCTCCTGGCGGGACGCCCGGGATCGCCGCAACCGCATTGCTGCCGGTGCCGCCACCGTTCACGTTCACCGCGCGCACCACCACGGTGTAGGACGACCCGTTGGTGAGGCCGGTGATGACGAGCGGACTCGTCACGGCGGCGGGGGACCGGGTGGTCCATGTGGACCCGCCGTTCAGCGAGTACTGGTAGTTGGACACGGTGTTCCCGCCGTCGGTCGTGGGTGCGGTGAACGCAACCGACAGTGTCTGGGAGGCCGACGGGGTGACGGAGCTGATGGTCGGGGCACCTGCCGTGGTAGAGGGCGTGGCGTTCACGGTGACGCTGCCTTCGCCCGTTCCGTTGCTGTTGACGGCCCTGATGGACACGCCGTAGGACGACCCGTTGGTGAGGCCGGTGATGACGAGCGGGCTGGCGGTGGACGCCGGTGTGCGGGCTGTCCATGTGTCGCCGCCGTCGGTCGAGTACTGGTAGTTGGTGATGGCTGAGGCACCGGAGATGGACGGTGCGGTGAAGTTCACCGACAGTTGTGTGTTGCCCGTGGTGACCGACGAGACCGTGGGCGCGGAGGCGTAGGGGCTGACGATGGATTGCGCGGTGGTGACGCCGGCGCTTGCGTTCATGCCGGACACCGTGGTGACGCGGAACCTCACGTTGTCACCCGGGGTGAGGGAGGGGACAGAGGCGTTGGTGGCGGTGGACACCCCGTCGTCGACCCAACGCCACGTGGTGCCGTTGTCGGTGGAGTACTC
>RFZO01000073.1 GCA_009920715.1 Actinomycetota bacterium
ATCGAGCGTATAGTGCGCAACCTAATTACGAATGCGATAGATCACTCTGAGTCAAAGCCAGTAGATATTTCTGCTGATGAAACTGGAGATGCCGACCGCGATGTAGACGTTCGGCTTCACGACCTTGCCGGTCTGGCCGACCTGGAACGAGTACGGCACCCAGCCGGCGTCGACGATCGCGCGTGACGCACCGGGGGCACCCTTCAGCAGCTTCGACAGTTCCTCGATGAGGCCGTAGTTGGAGGCCTCGCCGAGGCCGCGCCCGCCCGACACGACGATGTCGGCCTCGTCCAGCTTCGGACCGGAGGTCTCCTCCACGTGCACCGCGGTGACCTTGGCGGCTCCCGAATCGGGGACGCTCACCGAGGTGACGGCCGCCGCCGCGCCGCCGGCCGGCTCGACAGCGAACGACTTGGGCCGGAACGCCGCGAGGAACGGGGCCGCACCGGTGAACGTGGTGTTCACCAGGGTGTTGCCGCCGAAGATGGGGGTGGTGACCGTGACGCCGTTGCCGCTGTCGGCGATGTCGATGTTGTTGGTGATGACCGTCTTGTCCAGCTTCACCGAGAGACGCGCCATGACGTCGCGGCCCTCGTAGTTCTGCGGGAACATGATGAGGTCGGGGGTCTCGCCGCCGTCGATGACGGCCTTCATCGCGCCGGAGACGGCCACGCCGGGGAGGGCCCCGCCGAGGTCACCGGTGGCGTAGACCTTGGTCGCACCGAACTCGCCGAGAGCGGCCGCTGCGTTGCCGCCGTCTGCGCCGAGGAAGGCGACGACGTTCGACGACAGAGAGCGAGCCTTGGAGAGGAGCTCGAGTGTTGCGGAGGTGGGGGCGCCGTTCGCGAGTTGCGCGAAGACCCAGATGTTGTTGAGTGCCATTGTCCTGTCTCTTCCCTGCTCAGATGACCTTGAGGTTCTCGAGGAACTCCACGATCTTGCCGAAGGTCTCGCCGTCGTCCTCGATGACCTCGCCTGCCTGGCGGGCCTCTGCCTGGGTGACGCTGGTGATCTTCTGACCTGCACCCTCCCAGCCGACGGGGGTGACGCCGAGGTCGGAGGCCTTCACTTCCTCGACCGGCTTCGACTTGGCGGCCATGATGCCCTTGAAGCTCGGGTAGCGGGGCTCGACCACGCCGGCCGTGACGCTGATGAGCGCGGGCAGCGGGCAGGTGACCTCGTCGTATCCAGCCTCGGTCTGGCGGTCAACCTTCAGCGCGCCGTTCTCCACGGACACCTTCTTCGCGAAGGTGACCGACGGGAGACCGAGAACCTCGGCCATCTGCTCCGGCACGGTGCCGGTGTAGCCGTCGCTCGACTCGGTTGCCGCGATGATGAGGTCGGCACCGCCGAGGCGCTGCACGGCCGCGGCGAGGACCTTGGCCGTGGTGAGTGCATCGCTGCCCTGCAGTGCGGGGTCGCTCACGAGCACGCCCTTGGCGGCGCCCATGGCGAGTGCGGTGCGCAGACCGGACGTCTCGCTGTTCGGTGCCATCGACACGAGGCTGACCTCGCCGCCGCCGGCCTTGTCGACCAGCTGCAGCGCCATCTCGACGCCGTACGCGTCGGAGTCATCGAGGATGAGCTTCCCGTCGCGCTTGAGGGTGTTGGTGGACCCGTCGAGTGCGCCAGGCACCGCCGGATCGGGGATCTGCTTGACGCACACGATCACGTTCATAGGTGGACATTCTTACCCCCAGGTATTCCCACTTCCCAACCCGACGGGGGGTTTCGGCGTGACTCTTGTCCTGCCCCCGCAGGAGGCCTCTTGCTACCTTGGGAAGCCTTGCGTCTCCTGCTCGTCGTCAACTCTTTCGCCTCGTCGGTGACCGCCCGGAACACGGTTGTCGTGCACCAGAAACTGGCCCGTCACCACGACGTGCAGGTGGTCGAGACGAACCGCCGCGGCCACGCCACCCGGTTCGCCGAGGACGCCGCCCGGAGAGGGATCGACGCAGTCGTCGCGTTCGGCGGTGACGGCACCCTGAACGAGGTGGCCACAGGCGTCGCCGGCACGGAGACGGCCCTCGCGGTGCTGCCGGGCGGGTCCACCAACGTGTTCGCTCGCACCCTCGGCATGCCGAACGATGCCCTCGAGTCGGTCGACCTGCTTCTTGACGCGCTCTCCGCGGGGTCCATCTCCCCCATCGGTCTCGGACGCTGCAACGGGCGGTACTTCACCTTCCACACGGGCATCGGCTACGACGCGGCGGTGGTGCGTCGCGTCGAGGAACGAGCCGCCTTGAAGCGCTACGCGGGGCACCCGTTGTTCGTCGTGGCCTCCCTGCGGACGTGGGCATTCGACTACGAGCGCGGACGGCCCCACTTCACCCTCGACTTCGGCGACGAGAGCGGCCACGGGAACGACGATGCGAGCACAGACATAGACGACGCGTACTTCACGATCGTGATGAACACGAACCCCTACACCTTCCTCGGCAACCGCCCGCTCGACCTCGTGCCGGGCACCGACCTGGGCAGTGGTCTCTCGGTGGTGACGTTTCGGTCGATGAAGGCAACACACATCCTCCGGTCCCTAGGGTCCGCACTCCGCGGAGGTGGTGTGCCGCCTGCGCCGTGGCTGGACGTGCGGCGTGACGTCACGTCACTGACCGTGCGCAACCAGCGCTCCTTCCCCTACCAACTGGACGGCGACTACCTGGGCGAGACGCAGAAACTCGAGTTCGAGCACGTGCCCGGCTGCCTGCGGCTCGTGCGCACCGCGACCAAGAAGTGAACCTCCACGGCCGGCGTCCTTGACGCGTCAGCCACCGAGAGTGGAGAGGGCAACGTCGGGCACGTTCGTGACGATGCCGTCGACCCCCCAGTCCGTGAGCACCTTCATCCGCTCGGGGTCGTCAACCGTCCACACGTTCACCTGGAGCCCGTTGTCGTGGCACACGTCCACGCAGTGCCGCGTGAGGTGCCTGTCCCAGGGATGCAGCGCGATGTGCCCCGACCGGGCCAGGTCGCGGGCGGTGCGGGCGATGTCCTCGTCGCGGACGCCGACCGTCAGCCAGGCCGTGCGCACGGTGGGGGCGAGCGTGCGCATCGCATCCGCCGTCGGGCGGTGGAACGCCGAGATGACCCACCTGTGGTCCTCCCCGCGCGTGCCGAGCAGGTTCGCCACCGAGGCCGCGAGACGGTCGGACTCGTCGAAGTCCGCGTCCTCGGGCCAGTTCTTGATCTCGATGTTCACCCACATCCCGGCGCAGGCATCGAGCGCCCCGGCCAGCTGGGGCACGTGCGCGGGCAGTTCGGGGGCCGCGAGATCGACCAGGTTCCGTCCGTCTGCCAGGTGGTCGTCATGATGGACGGCCATGGCACCGTCACGGGTGCGCCGCACGTCCAGTTCCACGGCATCCGCCCCCATCAACCCGGCCCGGCGGAACGCCGCGAGGGTGTTCTCCGTCTCGGCCCGCGAGGCACCCCTGTGGGCGATGATCTGGGGTCGAGTGCTCATGGTCTGTCCGCCGTTTTCCCTGTCCGGATGCCCCGGCCTCGGAAAAACAAAATACATGGCTGGAACTTCTCCGTCTCCATTGTCAGTCGTGCGGATGGCTCGTAGCGTTCCACCCGGCGGGGTGACCCGCCGCCCCCTGCCCCGCGCGGTCACCGCGCCCGAACGAACTTGAAGGAAACCAGACGTGTCAATCCTCGCGTCATCGCTGGCCCTCGGAAACGCCGACTACTCATGGCGGATCAACGCCATCTGTCGCGACACCGATCCGGAACTCTTCTTCCCCGTCGGCACCACCGGCCAGGCGCTCCTGCAGATCGCAAAGGCCAAGGGCGTGTGCTGCCAGTGCCCCGTGAGGGTCGAGTGCCTCGACTTCGCCATGGAGACCAACCAGGACACCGGCATCTGGGGCGGCCTCTCCGAGGACGAGCGGCGGAACCTGCGCCGCCAGAACGCCGCGCGGATCCGCGAGCAGCGTTCCGCAGTCCCGAATCCCTGACGGGAATCAGTCGCCCGCGAGCGGCACGCGGAGCTCGATCACTGTCCCCGAGTTCCCCTCGGCGGGACTCAACCCTGCCGACGCCAGTTCGTCCGCCGTGGCCTGGCGCATGTCGATGGACCCCGCCAGTTCCGTGGTCACGAGAGTGCGCACGATCGACAGGCCGAGACCGGTCTGCGCACCGAGATCGAAGCCGGGGTCGATGCCCTTGCCGTCGTCGACAACCGTGATGCCGAGCCACTCGTCGTCGTGCGAGAGCGACACCACCACGTTGCCGCCGCCCCCGCCGACGGGGAAGCCGTGGTCGATGGCGTTCTGGAGAAGTTCCGTGAGCACGACGGACAGCGGTGTGGCGACGGTCGCCGGCAGGCGGCCACCGTCACCGGCGACGGTGAACCTCATCGGCCTGTCGGGCGACTGCAGTCCCTCCTCGACCAGGCGCAGGAGGGGGCGCACGATCTCGATGAACGCGACATCGTCACCCGGTTCGCGCGAGAGGGTCTCGTGCACGAGCGCGATGGTGCGGATTCGGCGCACGGACTCCGCGACGGCCGCCTTGGCCTCTGCCGACTCGAGCCTGCGGCCCTGCAGCCTGAGCAGTGACGAGATCGTCTGGAGGTTGTTCTTCACGCGGTGATGGATCTCACGGATGGTCGCGTCCTTCGAGAGGATCATGCGGTCGCGCCGGCGCAGTTCACTCACGTCGCGGAGAAGCATCACCGCACCCGTGGCGCGCGGTCCCTCGTGCCCGTTCTCGACGATGGGGATGCACCGGGTCAGAAGTGTCACCTCGGTTGTCTGCTCGAACTCCTCCACGATGGGTTCGCACCGCTCGAAGGCCTGGCGGACCGAACTGTCGATGACACCGAGTTCCGCGAGGGTCTGGCCGACCAGGGTTGCCGTGATCCCCACCCGGTGCAGCGCCGAGGTGGCGTTCGGCGAGGCGTACCGGATGCGGGCTCCCTCGTCGAGGACGATCGCACCGTCCCCCACCCGCGGGGCCACGCTGCTGTCGGCCACCCGTCCCTGGAAAGGGAACCCCCCGGCAGCCACCATCTGGCTGAAGCGGTCGAACATCTCGAGGTAGGTCCGCTCAAGTTCGCCCGGCTGGCGGCCGCTGCGGCGCGACCACTCCCGGGTGAGGACGGCGATGACCGAGCCGTCGAACTTCACGGGAATCGCCATCAACAGGCAGTCGTCGATGATGCCGTCGACCTTGATCTCTCCCTCGACGATCGTCCCCGTGCGGTGGCACTCCGCGATGAGCGGCCGGTCGGACTCGGCGTACCTCGTGCCGACGAAGTCCGAGATGTGGAGCGTCTGGCCCGTGGCGGCCCGCACCTGGCCGATGGTGATCCAGTCGCCCTCGGTGGTGGGGACATGCAGCATGAGGTCGGCGAAACACAGGTCGGCGAGCATCCCCCACTCGCCCACGAGGTTCACGATGTGGCCTGTCTGCTCCTTCGTGAGCTCTGTGTGCTGGCGGGCGAGTTCGCCGACTGTTGCCATGAGGGTTCCTCCACGGCAAGTCTGCCCTATCCCCGCGGCATGGCAGCGGCTATCGCCCCGAGCGCCCCCGGGCCTCCGTCGGTGCCCGCGTCGGCGACGACCGCGACGTCCGCACCCGTCCGCCCGAGGATCTCCACCTGACGGGCATGGCGGGCGACCGCGGCGGCCCGGCGCTCGTGCGCCGCGCGGATGCCGACGAGTGCGCCCTCGACCAGGACCGTGTCACCGACCGCGACGTGCGGTGCCACTTCGGCAATGCCGGGGAGCTGCTCGTCCACGGCACCGGTCTCCACGCGGTTCGCCACGATCCGCTCCACGCGGAACCGTCGCCTGCGCAGTTCCTCGACCATGTGCACAGCCTCGGCGGCGGGCGCCGGCTCCGCCGTGGTCACCACGGTGAACCCGACCCGCTCCGACGACAGCAGTTCCTCCACCTCGCGCGCCCTGCGCACGAACCCCGCCTCCATCGACTGGAGGAGGGTGAAGAACTCCGCGATGTCACCGAGGAACTGGGCGCCGAGAAGCCGGTCGGCAATCTGCAGGAAGGGACGCGACGCGAGCGAGAGCACGCGTGACCTGTACGGGAGGGTCAGCCACTGCAGGAGCCGGCCGCCGAAGAACTCGCGCATCCGGCGCGGTGCATCCAGCAGGTCGAGCGCGTTGCGCGACGGCGGGGTGTCGATGACCACCAGGTCCAGGTCGTCACGTCGCGACAGTTCGTTGACCTGCTCCATCGCGATGTAGTCGTGGCTGTTCACGAAGCGCGAGGTGATGTTGTCGTAGAGGGGGTTGCGCAGAACACGCTCCGCTGACGCGGCGTCACGCGCATGACGGCGGATGAGTGCGTCCCAGCCCGCCTTCGTGTCCAGCATGGACACCTGAAGGGTGCCCGTGCCCCCGCTCTCCACGTGCACCGGCTCGTGGCCGATTCCCTCGGCACCGAGCGCCTGGGCCAGCCGGCGTGCAGGGTCCACGGTGACCACGAGCACGCGCTGCCCGGACTGCGCAGCGGCCAGGCCGATGGCGGCGGCAGTTGTGGTCTTGCCCACCCCTCCGCTGCCGCACACGACCGACACCCTCGGGCTCACGGGAGGTCACCGCCCACCGCCGTTGCGAGTGCCGCTCCGGTCTCTGCGTGCAGCGGCACCTCCACGAGCGGCACCCCGGGGAGCGCGCCCGTGAGCACCGCGACCGATTCCCGCTGCGCGGTGCGGCGTGCCGCGGAGAGCATGACCGACCGTGAGTGCTGCGGGCACCGTTCCGTGAACCACGGCTCAGCGGCGAGTGTCCTGGCCGCATCACCGACGTCCGGTTCGACGGCGTTGACCACCACACAGGCCACATCCGTGTTCGTCTCGGCACGCAGACGCCCGACGAGCGCCACCGTCTCTGTGACGGGCAGTTCCTCGGCGGTCGTGACGACCACCGCACCGGTGCAGTCGGGGTCGTCGAGGATGCCGAGCATCCACGTGGTCTGGTCGCGCAACGGGCCGCGCGGCACGAGCGACTTGATGGTGCGGGGCGAGGCGATCTGGGCGACGACGTGGCCGGAGGCCTCGGCATCGACGACCACCAGGTCGTAGTTGCGCTCGCGCACCTCCCAGCACACCTTTCCCACAGCGAGCACCTCGCGCACGCCGGGTGCGGCATCGGCGACGAAGTCGAACGTCGCGGCGAGCGGGCCGAGACGCGTGACGAAGGGGATCCGCAGGTGGATCCGCAGGTACTCGCGCAGCGAGTTCTCGGTGTCCATCGCCATCACGGAGAGGTTCTCCCCCGCCGGCACCGGTTCGTAGCCCGGCACCGGCACGCCGAGAAGGGCCGCGGCGGCGCCCTTGGCGTCCATCTCCACGAGCAGCGTGCGCTTGCCCTCGCGTGCGGCGCGAAGCGCGATCGCGCAGGCGACCGTGGACTTTCCCGTCCCTCCCTTGCCGGTGACGAAGAGGAGGCGGTGCCGGTCGAGTGGGGTCAGGTCAGCCGCCGAAACCGATGCGCGGCCCCGAATCGGCGGAGCCGATCTCGACGAACGAGATGCGCGCGGTGGGAACGGCCACGTCACGGCCCTTCTTGTCGGTCAGCCACAGCGTCGGGGTCTTTCCCGCGAGCGCGTCGTCGATGGCGGTCTTGAGCGCGTCACGGCTGGTGACGGTTTCGTCCACCTCGAGCGCGATCTCCCGTGCCGACTGCGTGATACCGATGCGAATGTCCACTGTGACTCCGTGTGTGTGATTGACGTGCGTGCGGGCCCGTGCGGGGCGCGCGGGCCCCACGGTACAGGCTCAGAGAACCTTCAGGCCCTTGCTGAAGATGCGCTTCGGGCGCATGCCCTCGACCTGTTCGGCGAGTGCGTGGAACGCGGCGCCGGCTTCGGACGTGGGTGCGACCGCCGCGATCGGGCGGCCCTCGTCGCCGCCCTCGCGCAGCTGGGTGACGAGCGGGATCTGCGCGAGCAACGGGACGCCGAGCTCGTCGGCGAGTTCCCTGCCGCCGCCGGAGCCGAACAGTTCGTAGCGCTTTCCGTCGTCGCCGGTGAACCACGACATGTTCTCGATGACGCCGCGAACGGGAAGGTTCACCTTCTTCGCCATCGCCGCGGACAGTCGCGCGACCTTCTGCGCCGCCGGCTGCGGCGTGGTGACCACGATGACCTCGGCCTTCGGCAGGTACTGGCTGAGCGAGAGCGCGATGTCACCGGTGCCGGGCGGCATGTCGATGAGCAGGTAGTCGGGCTCGTCCCAGAACACGTCGGTGAGGAACTGCTCGAGCGCCTTGTGCAGCATCGGTCCGCGCCAGATGACGGCCTCGCCGTCCGGCACGAAGTAGCCGATGGAGATGCAGCGCACGCCGTGCGCCTCCGGGGGGAGCAGCATGTTGTCGATGACGACGGGGTCGCGGTCGGCCCCGAGCATGCGCGGGATGGAGAAGCCGTAGATGTCGGCGTCGACGATGCCCACCTTGTGGCCGCGCGCGGCGAGCGCCACCGCGAGGTTGGTGGTGACGCTGCTCTTGCCCACGCCGCCCTTGCCCGACGAGATCAGAAGCGGCTTGGTCTTCGAGTCCTTCGCGGCGAACGGGATGGCGCGGCCCTCGGCATGCCCGTGCGCCTGGGCGGAGCCGGCGGTGGCGGACGGGTCGCCGTTCAGCATCACCCTCACGTTCTGGCGCTCGGCGTCGGTCATGACGCCGAAGTCGATGGACACGTTGCCGCCCGGTGCGAGCGGCGCCACGGCGTTGGTCACGCGGTTCTGGATCTCGTTGCGCAACGGGCAGCCGGGGACGGTGAGCACGACCGTGAGTGAGACCCCGTTCGCGGTGACGTTGACGTCGCGCACCATGCCGAGGTCGACGATGGAGCGGTGCAGTTCGGGGTCCTCGACGGGCCGCAACGCCTCGATGATCTGCTCGGTGGTGGCGGACATGGTGTCTCCGTGGGGGTATCGGGGGAATTTGCACTACGGCGATAGTTAGAATACCGACATGGCCGAAGCGAACACCCCCGTGGTGCGCCGTGGCGACGGCGATGCGTCACAGGCTCAGCCCACGCCCGTGATGACCCCGAAGGCGTTCACCGCCACGGTGTCCGCCATCACGTCGGCGTTCGGCGACCCCACGCGCCGGGCCATCTACCTCTTCGCCCGCGAGCACGAGCACGGCGTCACGGCCAGCCAGGTGGCCGACAAGTTCGACCTGCACGCCAACGTCGCCAGGCACCACCTCGACAAGCTCGCCGCCGGGGGGTATCTCGAGGTCAACGTGGAGCGGGTGCACGGGTCCGGCGCCGGTCGCCCGTCCAAGCACTACAGGGTGGCCAACAACGCCCAGGAGCTCGAGCTGCCGGTGCGAACCGACGATCTCGTGCTGTCGTTGCTCGGCAAGTCACTCGCCGCCCTGCCCACTGAACAGGCGCACAGGCTGGCCGAGGAGGTCGGGCGCGAGTACGGCGTGGCCATGGCCGCAAGTCTCACCGGTGTCGACGCCAACGCGGGCCACCGCTCGCTGCGCTCCGCCATCCAGGCGGTGGCCGATGCCCTCACCGCGCACGGATTCGCCGCGCACGCCGACGCCAGCAACAACAAGCTGCGCATCGTCACCAGCCACTGCCCGTTCGGCGACGTCGCCATCGACCACCCCGTCATCTGCGCCGTCGAGCGCGGCATGGTGAAGGGCATGCTCGGGGCCCTCTACGGGGAGACCAACCCCGAGACGATCGGTTCGCTCCCCGAGGGCGACAGCCTCTGCATCACCGCGGTCTGAGCGACACCTGAGTGCCGCGCGGGCG